>CAZDGT010000412.1:0-29074 GCA_964504905.1 uncultured Bordetella sp.
GTGGCGCTGGCCGAGGGGCTGGCTCCCTTCGCGACGAAGGACGCCTATATTTTCCGGCCTGGAACGGGCGGCGCTTCAGAGATCGGCGTGGGAGCGGGAACACGCTCGGAAATCCCCGTGGAGTTGCGCAAGATTATGGACCGCAAGTCTCCCGACGTAGAGCTGGCAGCCAACGACATTCTCTATATTCCCGACAATCGTTCGCGCCGAACGACGATGAACGCGCTGGAAAAAGCCATCGGATTCGCCACAGGAACCGCTTCCGGCGCGCTGATCTTGGGATTTCGATAAGGAACGCATGAACCGCAACGAGGCCGAACGTTTGCCGAGCGTAGTGGACGTGGGGCGGGTGGTTACGCCGTACTATCTGGCGCCTCCCTATCAACCCGCGGATGACGAAGGTGAGGAGCGCAAACTTCCACTTTCGCAATACTTCTGGATCCTGAGGCGTCACCGCTGGCGCATTGTAGCTTTTGTAGGCGCCGTCATGCTGGGGACGCTGCTGATCTCGTCGCGTTTGACTCCCATCTATGAATCCATCGCAACCGTGGATATCGACCGCCAGTCCCCTTCAGGCATCGTGGGCGAAGATGCATCGCGGAGCGCGGTCAACGATTCCGACCAGTTCATGGCGACGCAAATCAAGCTTGTGGAGTCCGATGCGGTGTTGCGTCCCATAGACCAGCGGTTCCAGTTGCGCAAGCTGGAAGGACAATCGGCGCAGATGTCGCCGCGGGGCGAGGAAGCTCCGGTCACGCTGAAGCAGTTGAAAGTGACGCGCCCGCCCAATACCTATTTGATGCAGATCGGCTACCGCGCAGCAGACCCGCAACTGGCGGCCGACGCTGCCAACGCGATTACACAATCCTATCTGGAGCACAGTTATGAGATCCGCCTGCGAAGTTCGGCCGGCGTAGCGAGTTTCATGGAGCGGCAGATCGAGGAGCTCAAAGCCAAGATGGAACGCTCGAGCCGCGCGCTGAACGTGTTTGAACGAGAGTTAAACGTGGTCAATCCGGAAGAGAAGACCAACATCCTTTCGGCGCGGCTGTTGCAGCTGAACACGGAGTACACCAATGCTCAAGCCGATCGGCTTAAGCAGGCGGCGGGGTATCAATCGGTAAGCGGGGGGTCCTTTGAAGCTGCGCTGGCGGCGCCTCAAGGCGAGGCGCTGCGCAAGCTGGCGGATCATCGCAACGAAGCGGACGAACACTTTGCCGAGGTCAAGTCGCATTACGGGGCGAACCATCCTGAGTTCCGCAAGGCGCAAGCTCAAGTGAACCAGGTGGAATCGGCGATCCGAACCACGCGCCAGCAGATCGTGGACCGGATGGAAATCGGTTACCGGGAAGCGCAACGGCACGAGGGAATGGTGGGCGATGCGGTCACCGGAGCCAAAGCGGAATTTGACCGGATGAACGCGCGCTCCTTCGAATACCAAGCGGTGAAGCGGGAAGCCGATGCCGACAAAAACCTTTACGAGCAATTGGTCCGCAAGATTCGTGAGGCCGGCATCAACGCGGGGTTTCAGAGCGGCGCCATCCGCATTGCCGACGCTGCCAGACCGGCACTGAAGCCGGTATATCCCAACCTTGTATTGAATGTTCTGCTGGCCTTTCTGCTCTCCACGCTGGTGGCGGTGGGCGCGGCGGTGTTGAGCGATTTGCTGGACAAGACTGTCCGCGACCCAGAGCAGGTGACGCGTACGTTGCGCACGGAAGTCATCGGCAGTCTTCCGTTGATGAAGAATCGGCGCGCCGGTTCGCTGGCAGGATTGAAGGACGGAGGTCATGGCGGAGGAAAAGGCGGGAAGAACGAACGCGACTTGTCGGGATTTGGTGAATCGGTGCGTACGTTGCGCAATTCCATTCTGTTGGGTAACTTCGATCGACACTACCGTTCTCTGCTGGTGACGAGCGCGGCACCAGGCGACGGCAAGACCACCACGGCGGCAAATCTGGCGGCGGCTCATGCCGAACAGGGCAAGCGCACTCTGCTGATTGACGGGGACTTGCGGCGTCCCAGCGTGCATCGCAACTTCAATCTGCCGAGCATGGTGGGATTGTCGAACGCGCTGCTGGGGGAAATCCCCTGGCGGGAAGCGCTGATTCAGACCGAAGCGCTGCCCCATCTCTATATTCTTCCGGCGGGCCCGCCGTCGCGGCGAGCTTCGGACCTGGTGGGCAGGGGGCTCTCGGAACTGCTGGAAGAAGCGTCCCTCGAATACGATCTGGTGATTCTGGATGCTCCGCCGCTGCTGGGTTTTGCCGAACCGCTGCAAATGGCAACGGCTGTCGACGGAGTGATAGTGGTGGCGCGGGCAGGTCGGACCACGCGCAAGGCGGTGGCTAGCGTACTGGCGACACTGCTCCGGCTGCGCGCGAAGGTGGTGGGGTTAGTGCTTAATGAGGTCCACAAGGACTTGAGCGAGAGCTACTACTACTACGGGTACTACCGTTCTTATTATGGCGCGCGCGAGGAGCCTCGAAAGGCCACCTCATGAGTGAAGCCGTGATAGGGATTCATGACGGGCACAACGCTTCGGTGGCGGTGGTGCGCGGCGGACGGCTGGAATTCGCGCTGCAGGAAGAGCGCATCACTCGCGTCAAGAATCAGGGTGATGCACCCGGGCATGCCCTGGCAAGCGCCCTCAAGCAGGCAAATGGCGCTGGGGCGAATGCGCGCGTTGCACTCAATGGCCGCTACATGAATTACGGCCAATGGCAGCGGGAGACGATCCTCGGGGACTACGGCCAAAGCTCCAGTTGGTCTAGCCGGATCAAGCAGCCGCTCAAGGATACTTTCGTCGACCGGGCTTACCAGCGGCGCAAAGAGGCCATTCGCGAACAGCGGCTAGGGGAATTGGGCATTGGACGCGAGCGAATCGAAATAGTGGAACACCACCTGGCGCATGCTTCCGCTGCCTACTATACCTGCCCTTGGCCGGGCGAAAAAGTATTGGTGCTCACGTGCGACGGGTCGGGCGATCGTATTTCGGCAACGGTCAGCATAGGAGAGCGCGGCGGGTTGACGCGCATCGCCGAGATTTCGGAACACGATTCGATCGGCCGTCTATACGCCCTAGTCACGCGCCACCTGGGGATGACGCCCCTCGAACACGAATACAAAGTGATGGGACTGGCTCCGTATGTGGCAGGGGAGGAGAAGGTCGCGGAAGCCGCGGAGTGGTTCGCGCAGCTCTTTGAGTTTATGCCTCAAGGTTTGGGCTGGCGCCGTCGCCACGGCGTGCCCTCGATGTCCTCGGCTGGTGTGTTCCTCGACCATTTGCTTCAAGGGAGACGCTTCGATCTGGTTGCCGCGGGGGTCCAGCGCTTCGTCGAAAATTGGCTCGCGGCCTGGGCTCGGAATGCGATCCGCGAAACCGGCATTCGCAAAGTCGCCTGCGCCGGAGGCGTCTTTATGAACGTCAAGGCCAATCTGCGCTTGTTGCAGATCCCCGAGGTGGAAGACACGTATGTTTTCCCTTCGTGCGGCGATGAGTCAAACAGCATCGGCGCTGCGTTGCACGTGGCGGCGCGATGCGGGCAATCTCAGCCTGGCACGCTGGGCCCGATCTACTTCGGCGAGCCCATTACCGACGGTGAGGCCGACCTCGCGCTGAAGGCAGTCGCCAGCGGACGGCTCCGCGCGGTCTATGTAAGCGATATTGAACGCAAGATAGCGCAGACGCTGGCCCAAGGGAAAATTGTGGCCCGCGCCAAAGGTGCAGTCGAATTCGGGGCACGCGCGCTGGGGAATCGTTCGATTCTGGCACGGGCGGATTCGCCTACGGTGGTCCGTGTCATCAACGAAATGGTGAAATGCCGGGATTTCTGGATGCCGTTCGCGCCCTCGGTACTGGCGGAGAGAGCGGACGAGTATTACAGCAAGCCCAAGCCGGTGAACTCGCCCTATATGATGTTTGCATTTCCCTCACGTCCGGAGAAGCGGGCGGCTTTCCCGGCAGCGCAGCATCCTTACGACTTCACTACGCGTCCCCAGGAGGTTACGGCCGCGCACAATCCCGACTACCACCGGTTGCTTAAGGAGTACGAAGTTTGTACGGGGGAGGGCATCCTGCTCAACACTTCCTTCAATCTGCACGGCTCGCCGATCGTCTACCGCGCCAGGGACGCAGTGGATGTGTTCATGCGCAGTGGATTGGAATACATGGCGCTGGGCAATTGGTGGGTGGAAAAGGCCGGCAAAACATGAAGACGCTGGTGACCGGAGCGGCAGGATTCATCGGCTATCACGTCACGGAACGGCTGTTAGCCGAGGGACGGGAAGTAGTCGGCATCGACAATCTGAATGCGTATTACGATCCTGGGCTGAAGCGGGCCCGCCTGGCGCGTCTGGAACGCTATCCCCGATTTGAATTCATGCGCATCGATATCGCCAACCGGGGGGCGCTGGAACAAGTATTCGCGCAGGAATCTTTCGGCAATGTGATCCATCTGGCGGCGCAGGCGGGAGTGCGTTACTCGATAGAAAATCCGCACGCCTATGCAGAAGCGAACCTGACCGGATTTCTGCATGTCCTCGAAGGCTGCCGCCGTTCGCGCGTGCAGCACTTGATCTACGCGTCGTCGAGTTCTGTCTATGGCGGCAACACCAAGATGCCGTTTTCGGTGTCGGACCCGGTGGATTCGCCGATTTCGCTTTACGCCGCCACCAAACGGGCTAACGAGCTGATGGCTCACTGCTACACACATCTCTATGATCTGCCCGCGACGGGCCTGCGTTTTTTTACGGTGTACGGGCCGTGGGGGCGTCCCGACATGGCTCCATGCCGGTTTGCGGCGGCGATTTTGAAGGGTGAAGCCATCGACATCTATAACTACGGCCGCATGTGGCGGGATTTCACATTTGTCGGCGACATTGCCGAAGGCGTACTTCGGATGGCGACGCAGGAGCCGGCCGGCAACCGGCTATTTAACGTGGGCAACAATCAGCCCGTGGCTTTGATGGACTTTATCGCCAAGCTCGAAGGAGCGCTAGGCCGGCGGGCACGCAAGCGGTTCTTGCCCTTGCAGCCGGGCGACGTGGTTGCCACTCACGCCGACGTCGAAGAATTTTGGCGCACGGCTGGATTCCGGCCCACCACGCCACTGGCGGAGGGCATCGAGCGGTTTGCCCGCTGGTATCAAGAGTATTTCGGGGAGGTAGCTCATGAGCACGGCTCCATTGACCAAGACATCCGCACCCGAGCAATTCTTCGCGCATCCTGAGGGCAGGATCGAATCGGCCGACATCGGGCCGGGGACACGAGTGTGGGCGTTTGCCCACATTCTTGAGGGCGCACGTATCGGCGCGGATTGTAATATTTGTGACCACACGTTTATTGAAGGCGGCGCGGTAGTGGGCGACCGTGTCACCGTCAAGTGCGGCGTTCAGCTATGGGACGGAGTGACGCTCGAAGACGACGTGTTCGTGGGACCCAACGCCACTTTCACCAACGACCCTTTTCCGCGCAGCCGGCGGGCTCCTCCGGAAATCACGCGCACGCTGGTCCGGCGTGGCGCGTCGATTGGAGCCAACGCGACACTGCTCCCCGGCGTGACGATTGGCCGGGGAGCCATGGTGGGTGCGGGGGCCGTGGTAACCCGCGACGTGCCGCCGCGCGCGATCGTGGTGGGGAATCCGGCAGCGGTCAGCGGGTTCGTGAACGACCGGGGGTCACTCCGCCAATCTTCCCGGGCGAACGCCGCAGCGCGCGGAGAGACGCCCCTGATCGCGGGCGCCCGTCTCTATGAGCTGCCGCGGATCACAGATGGGCGGGGGCATCTGTCCTTTGCCGAGCTGCATCAATCGCTGCCCTTTCCGGTAGTCCGCTATTTCCTGGTCTTTGGCGTTCCCAGCCGCGAGGTTCGTGGCGAGCATGCGCACAAGACGCTGGATCAGTTTCTGGTATGTGTCCATGGCAACTGCTCCGTACGGTTGTATGACGGGGATGCGAGCGAAGAGATTCTGCTGAATCGCCCGGATCTGGGACTGCATGTGCCGCCGATGGTGTGGACCACTGAATACAAGTACTCGCCGGATGCGGTGCTGCTGGTGCTGGCCTCCGACATTTACCGCGAGGAGGATTACATCCGGGATGTGGATGAGTATATGGGCCTGAAAGGAACTACGTGATTCCATTTCTTGATCTTCGCCAGTCGACACAGGAACTGCGCCCCCAAATCGACCGGGCGATGGGGCGGGTGCTGGATGCGGGCCGCTTCGTACAAGGCGCTGAAGTGGAAGCCTTCGAGAACGAGTTTGCGGAGTACTGCGGCGCGCCTTACTGCGTGGGCGTCGGCAGCGGTCTGGATGCGCTAACGCTGTTGTTGCGGGCCCACGATATTGGCGCGGGCGACGAAGTGATCGTGCCTTCGAATACCTACATCGCCACGTGGCTGGCGGTCTCCGCGGTGGGGGCGCGGGTGATTCCGGTGGAACCAGACCCTGTGACGTACAACCTTGATCCCAACCTCGTCGAAGCCGCCTTCGGTCCCCACACGCGTGCAATTCTCGCGGTGCATCTTTATGGACAGACTGCCGCAATGGAGGCCCTGAATGAAATCGCTCAGAGGCACGGCGTGCCATTACTGGCGGATGCAGCGCAAGCCCACGGGGCAAGTCTGGGGGGCTATTCGTCGGCGTTCAGCTTTTATCCCAGCAAGAACTTAGGCGCACTGGGGGATGGAGGAGCAGTGGTCACCGCCGATTTTGCCGTGGCCGAACGTGTCCGCTTGCTGGGCAACTATGGATCGCGCAAGAAGTATGTGAATGACGTGCGGGGAGTGAACTCGCGGCTGGATCCACTGCAGGCAGCGGTACTGCGGGTGAAGCTCAAATGCCTAGATGAGTGGAATCAGCGGCGACTGGAAATAGCTCTCCAGTATTTGGATCAACTCGACGGAATTCCGGACTTGGTACTGCCTACGGTCGCCGATGGCTGCGACACGGTGTGGCACCTATTTGCCCTCCGCCATCCCCAGCGCGACTGGCTGGCGCGTCAATTGGCGCAGGAAGAGATCGGCACAATGATCCACTATCCGGTGCCGCCTCATCTTTCCGAGGCGTATCGCGATGCCGGATATGGCCACGGGTCATTCCCCATTGCGGAGCGGATGGCGGCGGACGAATTGAGCTTGCCTTTGCATCCTCATTTAACCGAGGAGCAGGTGGAAGAAATTATCGGATCCGTGTGTCTGGCGGCTTGTCTTCCCGAGGGAGCAATGGCGTGATCGTTGTCGAGAAGGCGGCGCTGAAGCACTGGCACTCCGTGGTGCGGGCCATGAGCCAGACCGGTGCAGCTTCACTTGCGAGCGCACTGTTGAGCGCCGGTGCGACGAAGGTAATGGCGGTGGTGGGCGGCCCCGCGGCGGTGGCGACGCTGGCCACGTTGCAACAGTTGCGGCAGACAGCAGTGGTTGCCGCTACCGGTAACGGGCAGACGGCGCTGGTGCGGGGATCGAGCGCGCTCGCCGGCGTGGAGCAGACAGAATATATACGCTCGGTCGCTTGCTTGTTCATGGCGGCGACGTGTTTGACTACTGTGGGCCTGGCCCTGTGGCCGCGCGGGCTTGCGGCATGGGGCGGGCTCAGTCCTTCGGCGAGCGGCCTGATTCCCTGGATGGCGCTACCTGTAATTCTTACCAGCATCCTGGTTTTTCTAAGCGCGTTATTGAACACGTTGGGCGCTATCGGACGGCTGGCGGTGTTGTCAGTGGTGGGGTCAGCCGCGATGTTGCTCGGGGCCTGGCCTGCGGCCCAAGCCTTCGCGGGAGGGCGCACCAAAGCTTTGGTGGCGTTGCTTATTGTCTCGGCGGCCGTGAGCGGGATCGTGGCATGGGCGGGAGTGGTACAGTTTCGCGATTTGCTTAGAGTGTGGTTGCGCGGTCCAGGCCGGTGGTGGAGCGCGCATGCGGCCCGCAAGTTCGGAGCTATGTCGGTGGCGATGCTCGCGAGCGGCCTGGCGGCTTCCGGGACGTTGCTCATGGTTCGGGGCCACATCACGCAGACCCAAGGACTAACGATAACGGGCCAGTTCGACGCTGCGTGGGGATTGAGTATGAATCAAGTCACGCTTGTGCTGAGTTCTCTGCAGACCTATTATTTGCCGGCGGTAGCAAAATCGCGCAGCGCTGCCGAGCGCGATTCTCACATTTCGAACGTGCTTACGGTAGCGGCGCTGGCAGCGGCGGGCGCGATTGCAGCGATTGCCGTGCTCAAGCCCTGGTTGATCACGTTGTTTTACTCCAGCGCCTTCCGTCCGGCGGCCGCCTACTTACGCTGGACTCTGCTTGGCGACTATTTGAAAGTGACCAGCTGGATCTTGTCGATTCCAATCCTGGCCGTGGCGGATATGAAGATGTTTTTAGCGGCGGACCTGCTGGCCTACGGTGTGTTTGCGGGCGTCGCGGCCCTGCTAGCTCCGGTGGTCACGGCCGCTGTGGGCGCGGCAATTGCATTCGTAGCCATGTATGCCGCGCACTTGCTGTTTTGCGCGATCTATCTGTGGCGTAAGTTGCGCTTTGTTCCTACGCGTAACGCGGTACTGGCATGGGTTACGGGGCTGGGCGTGGCGACGACGGTTTCGGCTTTGACCTGGAAGCACACATGAGTATCTCCGTGGCGATTGCAACTTTCAACCGCGCGGCCATGGTCAGGGAAGCGGTGATAGCTGCGCTCGGTCAGGCAAACGCGGACGATGAAATTGTGGTGTCTGACGACGCGTCGACGGACGATACCCCGCAGGTGTTGGCAGATCTGGGCTTTTCCGATTTACGCGTGCGGGTTCTTCGCCGGGACGTCAATACGGGCGGCGTTGCGAACTGGAATGCGGCGATGGACGCGACGCGCGGTGAGTTTATCGCCTGGTGCTCCGATGACGACCGCTTCTTGCCGGGCCACTTGGATGCCTCGGTAAACTACCTCGAAGCCCACCAGGAGATCGGCATGGTGCATTCGAGTTTCGTCGACACCTGGGAGACGCCGTTGGGAACGGCGGAAGACGCTCGTCTGCTGCGGAGCAACGGACCCCTGGTGTTGGGCCGTCAGAATTTGTTTAGTTACCTTACTCGCTATTATGACTGGCCGTTTCACCCTTCGACGCTGGTGATGCGGCGTGAAGTGTGGGAGCAGACCGGACCTTTCAATGCGGCATATGCGCTGGCCGATACCGATTGGTTTGTGCGCGCGGCGGAAAGATTTCAAGTGGCGCTGCTGCCGCGCCATGGAGTCCTGAACCGGCGGCATCCAGGGAATTGGAGCAATCGCGTGGGAAGCGCCCGCATGCAGGCAGAGATTTTTCAGATTGTGGAACGGGCAATTATACGGCGCTGGCCGCGGGGTGGTCCACGGCGGACCTTGTGGCGGGCGATCTGGAGGGCGAACGTGCGCTTGCGGCTACTGCTGACAGTTTGGGCCCGTGTTCGCAGCGGGCACGGCGATGCCGCCGGAGCCGCTTGGAAAATATTGACGCGCCATACCGGCAACAGAACATTGACGTTGCTCGATGGTCCAGGCCAGACGTGGTTTCGAAGCCGTGCGGCGCGGCATGCGGGGGGCTTTGGGGAGCCGCGGCAGAGGGTGAGTCCGTTATAGCAATCTATGTGCGCCATCGCCGGTTTCGTGGGATCGTCCGATCCGCGCGTGCTATCACGCGTTGAGGAAATGCTGGGCACGCAACGGCATCGTGGGCCGGATGGCTGCGATGTCTTGAGCGATAGGGATGTCGTTATGGGCCATTGCCGGCTGGCGATCCTGGGCCTGGGAGATGCGGGCCGACAGCCAATGACCTCGCGCGATGGGCGCTGGAGCATCGTTTTCAACGGCGAGATTTTCAACTATCTGGAGATGAGTGGCGATTTGGGAACGGTGTTCCGCAGTGGAACGGACACCGAGGTATTGCTCGAGGCTGTGGCGGCGTGGGGTGTCGAAAAGACGCTAGGGCGCGCCGCGGGAATGTTCGCATTTGCTTTGTGGGACCGCCTGAGCCGGGAGCTGACACTGGCGCGCGATCGTTTGGGTGAGAAGCCGCTGGTGTATTTTTACGACGGCGAAGCGCTGGCGTTCGCGAGCGAAATGAAGGCGCTACGTGGATTTCATGGTGGGAACTTGGAGCCTGCCGCGGTCGACGCCTACCTGGGGTTGGGTTACATCCCGGCTCCATTGGCAATTTTTCGAGGGTGCAAAAAATTGGAGCCGGGGCACCTATTGCGCTTCCGGAGCGGCGGCGAACCACGAAAAGTCCGTTGGTGGTTTCCCGATGCCGGGCGAGACTCAACAGGTGGCGCGCGGGACCGCTGCGTGGCTCTGCGCGAACGCCTAGGAGAGGCTGTTTGTCAACGCCTGCGCGCCGATGTACCCGTGGCGCTCAGCCTGAGTGGTGGCGTGGATTCGTCCGTGATCGCAGCCGAGTGCGTGCGTCTGGGAGTATCCCTTGCCACCTTCACGGTGCGTTTTGATAGTGAGTCGAGTGATGTTGCCAGCGCCCGCACGGTAGCGCGCCGTCTGGGTCTCCGGCATCAGGTGCTGACAGCGGGGTCATTAGGTGACGGGCAGGGAATGGAGCAAATATTTCGGCACTATGACGAACCGTTCGCCGACAGCTCGGCGATTCCCTCGTTGGCTCTGGCGCGAGCACTGCAGGGGAGCTACAAGGTCATCTTGAATGGCGATGGTGGGGATGAAGTATTCGGCGGCTACCGGCATTATGAACACATCCGCATAAAGCAGACGTTGAAAACGGCTGCCGCGGCGGTGGGTCTCTGCGACGGGCGCAACGCGGGCCCCACCGGAGTCTACGTGGAATCGAAGGTGATGTTTCGAGCAGTGGACCGAACGATCTTCTTGAACGGTCATAGCGTGGGGAACTCTCTTAAAGGGTTGCGGGCGCCGCCGCCGCAGTCCAGCGCACTGCGGCAAGCACTATGGATGGATCGCGAACTGCCCCTGGCGAATGGACTGAACTACAAAACCGATATTGCTTATGGCTCGTGTGGCATAGAGGGACGCGCGCCGTTTCTCGATCACCGGCTGGGGCAGTGGGCGGGATCATTGCGCCCGCAAGAACTGGTGCGCGGGCGTGAAAAGAAGGTTCTGCTGCGCGCGGCCTACGCAAGCGATCTGCCGGCGGAAGTGCTAAACCGGCCCAAGCAGGGTTTCGGCGCGCCGATCGAGCAATGGTTGCGAGGCCCGCTGCGGGAACTGGTGGGGGATGTGTTGCCGTGTCCCTTGCTGAACGCGAAGAAACAAGACGGGCGGAGCGGACAGCAGCTGTGGGCGCTGTTGTCCTTCGCGCTGTGGGCGCGGGAATGGGGGGCGAAGTGGTAACGGTTCTGATGGCAGTGCGCGACACTCCGGGCCCGCTGCTGCGGGAGGCCGTCGATTCGATTCGCCGCCAGACGCTGCGGGACTTTGAATTTCTGATTTTGGACGATGGCAGCCAGCGGGCGGACACGCGCGCGGAGCTCGAACGGCAGGCGGCGGCTGACCGCCGGATCCGCCTGGAGAGGGAGCCGCCCCGCGGGCTGACGCGGACGCTCAATCGGGGACTCACTTTGGCCGCGGGCCAACTCATTGCCCGTCAGGATGCGGATGACTGGAGCGAACCGGACCGGCTGGCGCGGCAGGCATCCTTCCTTGCTCAACATAGCGGGATCGGCGTGTGCGGAAGCAACGCATGGACGCACTGTCACAGCGGCCGCCCGCTATGGGCGACAAGATTACCGGAGACTAAGGCGGCGATTCGCGAGGCGCTGTGGCGGGGGAATCCGTTTGTCCACGGTTCGACCATGTTTCGCAAGGCGCTGGCGCACGCGCTAGGAGGATATCGCGAGCAATTTCCGTGCGCGCAGGATTACGATTTTTTCTGGCGTTTGAGCGACGCCAGCGGGGGGGCAAACCTGCGGGAATCGCTTTATCATTACCGCTACAGTAGCGGCGCGGTGAGCGCACGGCGCGGGACCGACCAAGCGCTGTCGCATCGCGCGGCGCAATTACTGGCCGAAGCTCGCGGCCGCGGAGATGCGGAAAGCGTGCAAGATGCCCTAGCCCTCGCCACGACAGAGATCGAGAACGGCACTGAGCCGCTGCGCGTGGCGCTGAAGCAGGTGGATCACTGCATGCTGGCGGGGGAATATCGCGCGGCCGGACGCGGCTATGCGGAACTTGTCGCACAACATCCGGCGAGCCGGCTGGCTTGGGGGAAGCTGCTGCGGTGGGCGGTGTTCTCGGCCGTGCCGCCGGTTCGGGGCTGGTGCTTCCGGTGAACCCCGCAGTAGCGATACATGTGGAATCTCCGCGAGTCCTGTTTGTGATTCCCGGGGAGGCGCAGGGTAGCTCCATGATCTTTGCCCGCCGGCAGGCCGCAAGTTTGGCGCAGCAAGGGGTTGAAGTCCATCTGTTCCATCTGCGCTCGCGAACCTCGCTCACGAAGCTGGGTAGCGAACTCATACGGTTCCGGAGAGGGATGAAGAGAATCCAGCCGCACGTGATTCATGCTCATTTCGGCACCATGACGGCGCTCTTCGCGGCTTGGGCGGCCCCGCGGAGGCCACTGGTGATCACTTTCCGGGGTAGCGACCTCAATGCCCCCCCAGCGAATGCGCGCCGGGGAGCGCGCTGGCGTGCGAGGGCGGGTCAGATGTTATCCCAAGTGGCGGCTTTGCGGGCCGTCCGCATTGTATGCGTTAGCCGTGAATTGCGCGAACGGCTGTGGTGGCGCCGAGGAAGGGCGGTGGTGCTGCCGAGCGGAGTGGATCCGGACATATTTTATCCGGAGGACCGGGAGCTAGTTCGCGCGCGGCTGGGTTGGAGCTGTGCGGAGCGCGTGGTGCTGTTCAACGCGGGCCTGGATCCCGCGATCAAGCGTGTGGACTTGGCCCGGCATGCGGTGGCGCTGGCGGAGGATCGATTGGAAGGCGTCCGCATGGAAATTCTCGACGGCAAGACGCCAGCGGCGCGCGTGCCCGACTTGCTGAACGCGGCGGACTGCCTGTTGCTGACCAGCGACGTGGAAGGATCGCCGACGGTTATTCAAGAAGCGCTTGCCTGCAACCTTCCGGTGGTGAGTGTGGAGGCTGGAGATACTGCCGAGCGGCTGCGCCATGTACGGCACTGTGCGGTGGTCGCACGCGATCCGGCGGCGATCGCGGCCGGGCTGGTGCGCGTGTTGCAAGTTCCTATGAGAAGCAATGGAAGGGATAAAGTACGGGAATTTTCGGCGCGCAAGATCGCCGGTGAGTTGCGCCGGATATACGGCGAGGCAGGCGCCGGCTGAATGGAATACTTCACACTATTAGGCGCCTCCACAGCCGTGATTGCCGTGCTCGCGATGGCATTGTATCGCCAGCGCGGGGACTTGGGCTTGGTGGCCGGAATCGCTGCGTTGTACTATTGGTCGCTTTACGGCGGCTGGTCGATTGTCATCGATAAAACGGGAGGATTTAGTGGGCAGCACTACCAATACCTGGAACACAAGATGTTCCCGGTTGCGCTCGATGGCGAGTATCTGCAGACGCTGGCGCTCTATTCCGGATTCATCGTCATTGTCGAGTTGACTCTACTCGCGGCGCTTTCCCGGCGTCGTCCGCGTCCTATCCCTCGGCTGGTGCTGCGGCATGACGCGATCCTCCTCTTGGGTTTCGTAGCGGCGATCGCCAGTTTTCTGGTGATACGCGACAAGTTGAGCATGGCATGGGCGATCAATACTTCAGCGTACGGCTATACGCGTTCGCAAGGCGACCAGTGGTTCACGCTGCATCAAGTGTTGAATCGCGTGGCGCTGATTCCGCCGGCAATTGGGATGGCGACACTGGCCGCCGGGCGACGTTCGCGATTTTTTGTGAATGTGGAACGGCGCTACACTTGGCCAGCTTACGCAACGCTCGCTGCCTGCATGGGCGCCTTCATCTTTGTTCTAGGGAATAAGAACGAGGGCTTTACGGCGCTGTTGGCGGGAGTCCTCACTTACGCCGGCTCGGTGCGCCGCGCGCAGTGGTGGAAGATCGGTCTGGCTCTTGGCTGCGGGATCTGGTTTTTGGCGTCGGTGGATTTCTTCCGCGGCACTCCTCTTTCTGCAATGGGTACGGCGTTGTTCACCCGCAGCCAGGATTCGGGCGATGTCAGCCATTTCGTCACGACCAGTAACGAAGCTTTTGCCGCTCATTTCTCAATGTACGGCGTGCTGGCGGCGGGGACAGAACCAAGGTTTGGCTATAGCTTGTATAGCCTGGCCTGTTCGGTGATTCCGCGGGTATTGTGGCCGAACCGGCCGCGCGATATTTACCTGTATTACAGCGAGAGTGTGGGCACCATCCAAAACCAGGGGTACTCGCTGCACCACGCCACCGGCTGGTACTTGAATTTCGGTTATGCCGGAGTGGCGCTGGGAGCGGTGGTCTTGGGATTAATCTGGGCTGGCTGCTTGAACGCGCACCAGCGAATCTGCCCGCTTTCGGGGTTGCTCTATCGCCTATTCGCGACCATCGCACCGTGGGTATTGGTGGCAGGCTTGCCGCCACTCATTCGTGCAGGACCGGAAGGGTACAAAGGCTTGATCATCGAAAGTTTTCTGATCCCCGTGGGCGTGTTGGCATTTGCCTGCCGGGCAAAGAGGGCTCGCAAGAAGGAAGTCGAATGGGAGCCCGAGCGTCAGTGGGCGATGCAAGAGACACCATGAAACCGTTTCTTTCGGTCTTGATCCCGTGCCGCAATGAAGTTCGGTCGTTGGGGCGGTGTCTCGCTTCGGTCACGGCCAGCGATTATCCGCAAGAACGCATGGAAGTTCTGGTAGTGGATGGGGCAAGTACAGACGGCACGCGTGAAGTAATCGCCGCCTGGGCTGCGAGCGACCCACGAATACGAATGGTTGAGAATCCCCAGTTGGTTACGCCAGCGGCGTTGAATCGCGGAATTGACGCCTCGCGAGGAGATGTGATCGCGCGGGTAGACGCGCACTCGACGCTGGCGTCCACTTATCTTTCACGTGCAGTCGACTACCTGGAAGGGAGCGGCGCCGACAACGTGGGGGGTGTAATGCGCACCCATGCACAGAAGAATGGCCTTTGGGCCGGGCCCGTGATCGCCGCGCTCACACATCCGTTTGGCGTGGGCGGTTCGCGCTTCCGCACCGGGCGTCCGAAAGAGGATGAGGATGCGCGCTGGGTCGACACGGTTTTCGGCGGGTGTTGGCGGCGCGATGTGTTCGAGCGCGTGGGGCGCTTCAATGAGCGCCTGCGGCGCGGCCAGGACATGGAATTCAACCAGCGTCTGCGGCGAGCCGGCGGGAAGATCTTGCTGGCTCCGGATCTGGTGAGTGAGTATTACGCGCGCGCGGATCTGCGATTCTTCTGGAAACACAACTGGACTAACGGAGTGTGGGCGATCCTGCCGTTTGCCTACAGCCAGGGTGTGCCGGTGCGGGCGCGCCACCTGGCGCCGCTGGCGTTGGTGTTGGCCATGGTGGCCATTCCTTGGACGGCGGCCGTGTACGGAGCGGCAAGTTTGGCGGCGTCGGCTCACGTTGCCTGTCGCCAGCGAGATTGGCGCTATCTGGCGCTCATGCCGGTGGCGTTCGCAAGCCTGCATCTGCCGTATGGCGCGGGCAGTTTGTGGGGATTGGTGCGGCTAGGAAAGGAAGTGTTTATGGTTACAACCGGAGCGTCCGTTGCGAAGGATTTTTCCAGCGTCACGGAGCAGCCCAGGCAAGGCGCCACGCGTATGCAGATGTCCATGCTGCGGACGCGCTACGGCTGGGCCGCGGAACAAACCGCCGGAAAAGACGTGCTGGAGGTGGCTTGCGGCGCAGGGCTGGGGCTGGGATGGTTGGCGCAACGAGCGAAGCGGGTGGAGGCGGGGGATATCGACCGGGAAAACTGCCGCATTGCGCAGGATACGTATCGCGATCAATACAAGATTCGCGTGCAGCGTATGGATGCGCGGGATCTGCCGTTTGAGCAGGAGTCTTTCGACCTCTTGCTGCTGTTCGAAGCCTTATACTACTTGCCTGACTTTTCGCGATTCCTGGCGGAAGTCCGGCGTGTTCTGCGGCCCGGCGGGACGCTATTGATTTCGACGGTGAACTGCGAATGGCGCGGATTCCACGCGAGTCCGTTTCATACAAAGTACTGGACGGCGGCGGAGCTCCGGGAGGCTCTTGTGAACGCCGGTTTCGGGACGCGGCTGTTCGCGGGCTTTCCGGATTACGACCCTGCCGGAGACGGACTGAAAAACCGCTTGCGGGCGCTAGCCTCGCACTATGGATGCATCCCCCGGACGATGCGCGGGAAGGCACTGTTGAAGCGAATCTTCTATGGAAAGCTGGATAGCATCCCACGGCGGCTGGAGCCGGAAGGAGCTTCGGGCGAGCCGCTGATTCCGTTAGACTGCAATGCCGACCTCCGGTCCTATAGGACGCTTTATCTGGAGACATGGAGCATCCCATGACGCCGCTACTTACGCGGGCGCTGCCATTTTTCCCTTATCCACAGGCGTTCTTAAGGGAGGAGGACGACCTGGTTGCGATCTTCCGCGATGTCGGCCAGCGCGGAGCCTTTATCTTGCAGGAAGACTTGCAGCGTTTCGAAGAGAATCTCGCACGGTTTTTGGGAGCCGGGCGAGCGATCGGTGTCGCGAATGCGACCGACGGCTTGATCATTGCGCTGCGCGCGGCGGGCGTCGAACCAGGCAGCGAAGTCATTTTCAGCTCACACACCATGGTGGCCACGGCGGCGGCCATTCATTTTGCAGGCGCGGTTCCAGTGCCGGTCGATTGCGGAATAGACCACTTGATGGATGTGGCGGCGGCCGAAGCCGCGATCACGCACCATACTTCGTGCATCCTACCCACGCAGCTTAACGGCAGGACCGCGGATATGGAATCGCTTCTGCAACTAGCCTCGCGGCGCGGTTTATTGCTAGTGGAAGACGCGGCGCAGGCGTTGGGATCGCGCTTTCAGGGCCAATGCGCGGGAACCTTCGGAGCGGCTGCGGCCATTAGCTTCTTCCCGGCAAAGGTTTTGGGATGCCTGGGCGATGGCGGAGCGGTGGTCGCCAACAACGATGAAGTAGCTGAGCGAGCGTTGGCGCTCCACGATCATGGCCGCGACTCCCATGGAAACGTGACTGGCTGGGGACTGAACTCGCGGCTGGACAATTTGCAGGCGGCAATATTGGACTACCGGCTGCGGAAATATGACGCTGTCATCGGGCGGCGGCGCGAATTGGCGCGGGCTTACCACGCGGGTCTAGAAGGAATAGCGGAAGTAGTTCGCCCTCCCGGTCCAGACACGGGACCGGAACACTTCGACGTATATCAGAACTACGAGATCGAAGCGGATCGACGCGACGCGTTAAGGAAATTCCTAACCTCCCGGGGAATAGGCACGCTGTTGCCGTGGGGAGGGAAAGCGGTTCACCAATTTGAAGCCTTAGGCTTGGCGGGCTTTTGTGGGAGCTTGCCACAAACGGAAAAATTGTTCGAGCGAGTACTTTTGCTTCCAATGCACGCCTGGTTGACCGATGAGGATGTGCAGATGGTCACTGCAACAGTTTGTGAATTTTACCGGGGCCGCTTATGAAGGGCGAGACACGCTGGCTGCTGGGAGCGTGGGAAACCATGACGGTGATCCGGCGCGCCGAGGAGCGAATTGCCGAGATGGTGGAGAGTGGCGAGGTCCGCTGCCCCTGCCATCTTTATATTGGACAAGAAGCCATCGCGGCCGGAGTTTGCGCTGCCCTCGAACCGCGGGACACAGTGTGGGGCGGACATCGCTCGCATGGACACTATCTGGCGAAGGGCGGGTCGCTGGCAGGGTTGTTCGGCGAGGTGTTGCTGAAGACTACGGGATGCGCGGAGGGCCGAGGCGGATCGATGCACTTGGCGGCGCCGGAGGTCGGAATCTTGGGTACGGTACCGATTGTGGCGGGTACGGTGCCCCTCTCGGCGGGGGCGGCATTCGCCTATAAGTTACGTCGCGAAGACACGGTGGCGGTCGCGTTCTTTGGCGACGGCACGCTAGAAGAAGGGCATGTGCACGAGACCATGAACTTGGCGGCACTATACCAGTTGCCGCTGGTTCTGATCTGCGAGAACAATCTCTATGCGAGCCACCTGCATTGGAACGAACGCCGTCTCGCGGACAATATGCACCGTGCCGGCGAATTCCATTCCATACCCGGCGAGCGAGTGGACGGCAACAATGTCGCGGCGGTGCACGAAGCCGCCACGAAGGCGGTCGGGAGGGCCCGGCGCGGGGAGGGTCCCACGCTGCTCGAATGCCGGACGTTCCGCTGGCGGGGCCACGTGGGAGCGAGCTTCGATCTGGATGTGGGAGTGGAGCGGCGCGGCGAACTGACGGAGTGGCTGGCGCGCGACCCCATTCGCTCGGTTGCGGAGGAGTTGATCGGCCGGGGCGTGGCGGATCTAGTCGAGCGCGAGCGTGTCATTGATGACCGGATTGGCCACGCCATCGAGAGGGCAAGGGAGGGTTCCAAGCCAGCGCCGGAGAGGGTTATGGAACACGTGTGGGCAGCATGCGCCAACTAACCTACGTGCAGGCGATCCGCGAAGCGCATGCGCAAATGCTGGGCCTCGATTCGCGAGTCTTCGTAGTGGGACAAGGCCTGTGGAGCCCGTGGTACGCAGGAGCGAGCCTGGAAGGCTTGGACCGCGAATTCGGGCGGCAGCGGATCGTGGATAGTCCGGTATCGGAAAATGCGGTGACGGGCATGGCAATCGGAGCGGCGCTGGCGGGCCTGCGGCCGATTGTGTTTCATCCGCGCATGGACTTCATGCTGCTGGCAATGGACCCAATCGTGAACCAGGCGGCAAATTGGTCGTATTTATTTGCGGGCAAAACTGGAGCGCCCGTAGTGATCCGCGCCGTGATCAACCGCGGAGGCGAGCAAGGGGCGCAACATTCGCAAGCCTTGCATGCCATGTTCATGCATGTTCCGGGACTAAAGGTCGTAATGCCGGCAACGGCCTATGACGCCAAAGGATTGCTGATGGCGGCGATGGAAGATCCCAACCCGGTCCTTTATATTGACGACCGGTGGCTCTACGGCGAGTGCGGAGACGTGCCGGCTGAACCCTTCACGGTGCCGATTGGACAGGCTGCACTGCGCCGCCGTGGCAGTGATGTGACGCTGATCGGAGTTTCCTGGATGGCAGCCGAATGCGTCCGCGCCGCCACGATTCTGGAGCGCGATGGCATCGACGCCGACGTCATCGACCTGCGCAGCTTGAAACCCTGGGATAAGGAACTGGTTGCGGCAAGTGTGTCCCGTACCCGCCGAGCCGTGGTAGCAGACGGAGGATGGCGCACGGCCGGTGCCTCGGCGGAGATTGCGGCGGAGGTGACGGAGCGCTGCTTTTCAGATTTGTTAGCGCCGGTTGCGCGGGTTACACTGCCGGACGCGCCCGCGCCGGCGAGCCACGTTGAGGAGCAAGCTTACTATCCGGGGGCCTGCCAGATCGCGGCCGCCGCGCGAACGTTGCTTGTGCGGAGCACCGACACCGGCCGCGCAAAAAGAGTGGCCGCGTGAAACGCACCCTGGACGTCTTGATCGCCGCGGTGGCGCTGCTGCTATTGGCTCCGCTGTTCGCCGTGATCGCCGCGACCGTGTGGCTGGAAGACCAGCGTTCCCCGTGGTTTCGCGGACGCCGCGTGGGGCGAGGCGGTCAGGAATTCCACATGCTGAAGTTTCGCAGTATGCGGCCGGACGCCTGGAGGACGGGTGTGAATTCCACCGCTGCAGGAGATGTGCGCATCACGCGTGTGGGGCGATATCTGCGCGCCGCGAAACTCGATGAGCTACCGCAGCTGTGGAACGTGTTGATAGGCGAAATGAGCCTAGTGGGTCCGCGGCCGCAGGTGGCGGCGGATGCGTCGCTTTATACAGGAAAAGAGCGCCGCATGCTGGAAGTGCGGCCAGGGATCACCGATTTGGCGTCGATTGTGTTTTCCGATGAAGGCGCAATTCTCGCTGGCAGTGCCGACCCGGACCTGCTTTACAACCAGGTCATACGGCCGTGGAAGAGCCGGCTCGCTCTGTTGTACCTGGAGCGTGGTTCGTGGACGACCGATCTGCGAGTCTTGCTATTGACGGCGGGGACGCTGGTGTCACGGCGCTGGGCGCTCGAGCACGTGGGAAATCTTCTGGAAGCGTGGGGCGTGGGCGAGCCGCTGGCGAGCATGGCACGCCGGGACAGACCGTTGATGCCCTATCCGCCCCCCGGTGCCTGGGAAATTGTTGAGCGGTATCTGGTGAAGACCGGATGATGGCCACTCTGGTGAGGCATCGGCGCGCTGCGTGCGCGGCGTTTCATGCCGTGACGGTAGCAGCGGCTCTACTAGCCGCGTTCCTGCTGAGGTTTGACTTTTCAATCGACGCAGGTTACAGCCGGATGCTGGCGATTGCGGTTCCGCTGGCGCTCGCAACAAAACTGGCTGTGTTCCGCGCCTTTTCCTTGCGCGATCTGCCGTGGCGTTACATCGGATTGGAGGGCGTTTCGCGGATGGCTCTGGCCAATGGGGCGGCGAGTCTGGCGACGGCACTCCTTCTGCACTGGCGACTAGGCCCGAAATTCCCACGGTCCATCTATCTGCTGGATCTTCTGTTGTGCCTGGCATTCATGATGGGAGCCCGGCTCGCGCTGCGGCTTGCGTTCGAATCCCGCGGAGAAGCGCGGGCGGAGGCACGGCGGATTCTGATTTATGGGGCGGGCCGGGCCGGAGTCGCTTTGCTTTCTGAAATCCGCGAACATTCGGAGCTAGGATTTCAGGTCGCGGGATTCATGGATGACGATCCGCAGAAACGCGACCTGCGAATTCGCGGAGTGCGGGTGTGGGGAGGACATGCGGCGCTGGCGGGCGTAGTGCGCCGCGAACGCATCCGAGAGGTGGTGCTGGCACTGCCAGCCGCCTCCGGGACGGAGATCGCGTACATTCTCGAGCAGTGCCATGCCGTACAGGTCGCCACCCGCAGGATCCCACCCCTGGCCGAGCTTATGGAGGACCGCGTGTTGGTAGGGCAGATCCGCGAAGTGCGTGTGGAGGACCTGCTCGGACGTCCGCCGGTGCGCCTGGAGGAGAGTGCGATCCGGTTGGGCATCGAAGGCAAAGTCGTTCTAGTAACCGGGGCGGGGGGGTCGATTGGCGGCGAACTGTGCCGGCAGATTGCGCGCTACCAGCCAGCGGCGATCGTGGGGCTGGATCAATCCGAGACGGCGCTGTATCACATCGAT
This sequence comes from uncultured Bordetella sp., assembly GCA_964504905.1. GTDB lineage: Bacteria > Acidobacteriota > Terriglobia > Bryobacterales > Bryobacteraceae > Palsa-187. The sequence continues at coordinate 21,248 of CAZDGT010000412.1, forward strand.
CAAGAGATGAGAGAACGCTTTCCGCAGACGGCTTTCCATGCGGCGGTAGGCAGCGTTCAAAACCCACGCCGTCTCGACGAGATCTTTTGCCGGCACCGGCCCCATGCGGTGTATCACGCCGCAGCCTATAAACATGTGCCGTTGATGGAATCGCATTTATTTGAAGCCGTCGAGAATAATATTCTGGGGACGCAGCAGGTTGCGCGCGCCGCGAGCGTTGGGGGCGCCGAAACGGTGGTTCTCATCAGCTCCGACAAGGCGGTGCGGCCTGTCAACATCATGGGGGCAACCAAACGCATGGCCGAGCTGGTGTGCCTCGCGGCCGGACAAGCCGAGCCGCGTACTAAGTTTCTGGCCGTTCGCTTTGGGAATGTGCTGGGTTCCAGCGGCAGCGTGATTCCGCTATTCCAGCGGCAGATTGCAGCGGGAGGTCCGGTGACGGTCACGCACCCGGAGATGCGGCGCTTCTTCATGACCATTCCGGAGGCGGCTCAACTGGTATTGCAATCGGCCGCCATGGGAACCGGCGGCGAGGTGTTCGTGCTAAATATGGGCGAGCCAGTTCGCATTCTGGATTTGGCGCGGAAATTGGTTCTGCTCAGCGGACTACGCCCCGACGCCGACATCCGAATCGAATTCTCGGGTGTGCGCCCCGGCGAAAAGCTGTGCGAAGAATTGAGTGCATACGAGGAAGATACGCTGCCCACACCGCACTCGCAGATCCGCGTGTATAGCGGGCGAGGAAGCACGCGCGAAGCCTTGGCGCGGTGCTTAGAGGGCCTGCGCCGCTCGGCGGAGGCGCAAGACGCGGCAGGCGCAGTCTTGTGCTTGAAGGAATTAATTCCGGAATACAACCCCAGCACGTTTGTGTTGCGGCGTGCGTTGGCGAGGGCGGTCTAGTGCAGACGATAGTTGTGCACCGCGAGCCCGGTGGTTGCGCCAGCCGTGGTCCAGTTGACGATGGTGAAGAACTTGGCGGAGCGCGGATATTTCTTGATCAACAAGTATTCGGCTCCAGCCAGCGCTCCCACCACCCCAAACTTGATCCCCGTTGCCTTCATGCCGAAGCCCCCGTTAGGGCTGGCCAGCAGGGGATTGAGTTCACGCATCCCATAAGAGCTCGCCGCGTCGAGCGCCTGGCTGGCGAAAAGTGGCGCAAGGCTGATGGCCCACCGGCGGCGCCGTGGGGAGTCGTGTGTGGCGAATTGACTGCCAAGAAGCGGACCGATCGAGGCACGACTCGGGAGCAGCGCTTCGGCTTCATCTGCGCGCAGAATCGACGTTAGTGCAACCAGGAGTATAGCTGTGGTGATTGCTGGAGTAAGTATTTTCATGAGTGGTATCACGTAATGAGAATAGTGCCAAGTGGGAAACCCTTCCACCGACTTGGTCTCAGTACCATGTGGATCGCCGGTACTGGTCTGCGCGCGCCGTCGCCCCTTCCTGCAGCCGCGGTTGGACTCTTTGTTCTGGCGGCGGTGGCGACTCTGACTATTTTTGTGCGTGATCCCATCGTGAGCTGGGAGTACGAGATCGGGATTTTCCTGTTAGCGGGATATTGTTCCGCGCGCAAGTTCCTGAGGCCGAGTGCGATGCGCTTGACCTTAGCGGGCCTGGCTTTGAGTGCGGTCTCTCTATGGGGCTTCGCCCAACTGGCGTACGGAGCTACCGGCGACCGCTACGCGACCTGGGAGGCCTCTTTGCGAGCGATGGCGCTTGGCGCGACGGCTTGGGTGGCGGCGTCCTCGCTGGGCGACAACGGGTTACGCCGCCGATTTCTGGCAGCGTTCGCTTGGCTGGGCTTTGGGTTGAGCCTGCTTTCCGTGGTGGCCTACTTCACATCTACAGGACGAGTCCTGTGGGTCTTTGCGAGTCCATATCCCGACGTGTGGGGGCCCTTTCTGAGCCGCAACGATTTCGCTGGTTTTGCGGAACTTAGTTTTCCGGTCGCCCTGTGGCTGGCGTTTGGTCCGGATACGAATAGAGCCCAGGTTCCGCTGTGGGTTCCTGCATGGATCCTCGCGGCGGGCCTGGCTTCCGGCTCGCGGGCCGGCGCGGTTCTGCTGCTGGCGGAAGGGGGCGTGATTTTGAGCCTGATTTCGCGTCGCCGCACTGCTGTGAAATTCATCTTCTGTGCGGGGCTATTGGCATTTGTTGCAGGCGCGGGAACGCTGGCTGGACGCTTCGCGGAGAAGGATCCGCTGCGCTATCGGCGTGAGATTGCCGCTTCGACGGTGGCGATGATCGCGGACCAGCCTTGGCGCGGTTGCGGATTGGGCACATATGCTTCCGTCTATCCGGCGTACGCCACATTCGATTTGGGTGCAGTAGTGGAGCATGCGCACAACCACTGGCTGGAGTGGGCCGCCGAGGGTGGGATTCCGCTGGCCGTGGTATGGCTGGCGCTGGCTCTGACGGTTTGCGTTCCGGCGGTCCGTTCGATTTGGGGAATTGGCATCGTCGCGGCGTTTCTGCACGCGACGGTGGACTATCCCTTCGCGCGATTTGGGCTGACCTCCTGGAATTTTGCGCTCATGGGAGCGCTAAGTGCGGCTGGAGTGAGAAATATGCAGCAGTCGCGGCACTAAATCACAAACAAGAGAGAAGGAGCGACATTCATGAGACTCGATTCACTGCAAACCTGCCTGTCAAGCCTGCTGGCCATTCATTTGGGCCTAAGTCCTGGATTTGCTGCGGGAGCCTCGCCTGCCATTGGCACCGTGATGACACGGGGGGCATTTCGTCTGAACAACGCCACGCTGGTCAACAACGCGACGTTGTTTGAAGGAGCCACGATTGAAACCGGATCAGCCGTGTCCCGCATGCAGTTGTCGAGTGGCACGCGGATGGAAATGGGACCCGAATCGAAGGGCCGTTTCTTCGGCGACCATTTGGTGCTTGAGCGCGGCGAGAGCCGGATTGACAAGGCGGACGGATTCCGCGTGGAGGCGCGCGGTTTGACGATTCGACCTGACACCGGCGGCTCGACCGCCCGGGTTTCGCTGTCCGGCAACACACGTGTCCAAGTGGCGGCGCTGACCGGTTCGTTTCGGGTTCTCAACTCCAGGGGTATGGTCGTCGCCAAAATTCCATCGGGAAAAACTCTGGCGCTCGACCCGCAGTCAGTGATGGGTCCGACGCGGTTGACTGGACGGCTGGTGAATCGCAGCGGACACTTTCTGGTGACCGATGAAACTACGAATGTAACCATGGAGGTCAGAGGTACAGGCCTGGCGAAAGAGACGGGACGGCGGGTGGAGGTGACCGGGTCCGCAGCTCCGGCGGCCACCCCGGCGAGCGATGCAACACAGGTGATTCTGGTGGCCCAGCTCTCGCAGGCGCCTACCGCTCCAACGGGTGGCGGTGGCACGCCCCCGGCAGGTCCTGCGGGAACGGGTGAGGCAGGGGGAACCGCGGGCGGTGCGTCGGGTGGCGCCTCTGCGGGTACAGGAGCTTCGGTAACCATGATCGCCATCATCGGTGGCGTTGTAGCCGCAGCGGTGGTCGGCGGATTGGCCGCTACGGGGACCCTAGGAGGGAACACGCCCGTGACAGTGAGCCGTTGAGCATGCTTTTCTCCCGTCTTTTTGCCGCCGCTACTTTTCTCGCTTTCGTGCTTGCTGCCGGGAGCACGCTGCGGCTGGCGAACGCGGTCCGCGTGAGCCCGCGCTCCAGTGCGGAGTTGATTGCGACGGGATTGGAGGCAGAGCGGGACGGGAACATGGTCCTGGCGGAACGTTGTCTCTTAGAGGCGGAGAAACTGGACAGGCAGTTCCTGCCTGCCTGGACATCGGCCAATTTTTTCTTTCGGCGAGGAAATGACTTGCAGTTCTGGCGCGCCGCTGTTCAGGCTGCTGCAATGTCATACGATGATCCGGCGCCTCTGATCGAGCTCGCCGATCACCAGGAACGCAATGCCATTGTGGCCCTAGAAAGATTGGGCGGCACAGCCCGACTGGAGCGCGGGTACCTTCACTTCTTGATCGGTGCTGGCCGCTGGGAGGACGCGCAAGCCGTAGCCGCGCGCCTGGCCTCTCGCGGGCATTCGCAGGACCGGGAACTATTGTTGGCTCTTGTCGACAGGTTGATTGCGGCCAATCAAGGGGATAAGGCATTGGCGGCGTGGAATCGTCTTGAGCCAAAGGGCCGCGACGGGCTGGTGAACGGGAATTTTCAAAGGCAACCGTCCGGGCAGGGTTTTGACTGGCGGATCGCGGCGCCTCCCGGGGTTTGGACACACTGGGAACCTGCACGACTGCAATTTGCGCTGACCCTGTCGACGCCGGAGGCTTGTCGCTTGCTTGAGCAGTGGGTGATGCTGACGCCTGGCCGGTATAAGCTGCGGTTCGGGTATCGCAGTGAAGGGTTAGCTGAAGAAACGGGATTGCATTGGACACTTCTATCTGCCACCAGCCCAGCATTGGTGCTTGGGGACCGGACGGCTGAATGGAATTTCGGTGTAGCGAAAGCGGGTCTTCACCAATTGCAATTGATCTATGCGCGGGTGCCGGGGACGACCCACAAGGAAGGCCAGGTGGAATTGACTTCGGTTGGGTTGGAGATGTTATGACCGCAAGTGAAAATCAGGTGCGGCATTGTCCGAAGTGCGGGTCGGTACGCGTACACCGCTCGCGGCGCCGGGGTCCTTTTGAAAGCTTGATCGCCTCGCTGGGCGCCGAGATCTGCCGTTGCCACGATTGTTGCTTGCGGCGGGCCTGGTTCGGAATTACGCCCATTCCCATTGGCAATCGCGACCCGGAGGGATCCCTGTGGGCATCCGTCGTGATGGTTGGATCGGGCGGCGCCCTTCTCGTTTTGGTCTTATGGGCAGTTGTCCGCTTAAGAACTTCTTGATGTTACCGCGAACGATTCCAGATTCTCTCCGGTTTCACGCTCGATGTCCGCGTGGAGGCTGTTGCCGTGCGCATCCATGGTCACGATAGCCATGAAGTCATGCACATGTAGCTTCCACATGGCTTCGGGGATACCGAATTCGAAAAGGCTCACGCCCAGTACTCGATCGATGCAGCGCGCGTAGTATTGGGCTGCGCCGCCGATACCATTCAGATACACCGCGCCGTGCTCCTGGAGTGCCGCCAGCGTCTTCTTGCCCATCCCACCCTTGCCCATCACCGCGCGTACGCCGAATTTACGGATGATGTCAGCTTGGTAGGGCTCTTCGCGGCTGCTGGTGGTCGGTCCGGCAGCTTTCACCGTCCAGATATCTCCAGTCTTCATCATGACGGGGCCGCAGTGGTAGAGCAGCGCGCCGCGCAGATCAACGCCATCGGGCAGAGGATTGGTCATCAGGTGGGCGTGCACAGCATCGCGGCCGGTGTAGCATTCACCTGTGACCAGGACGACGTCGCCTACTTTGAGCGCACGGATCTGTTCCTCACTGATAGGTGGACGGAGGACGATCTCGCGTCCTGTGAGTGGGAAGCCCGAACCCACGGCCATCTTCTCCACTGGACGCGAGGGGTCGCGATACAGCCACCCAGTGATCGCTCCGCTCGCGGCATCCAGACGCACGCCCAAGCGCCGGAAAGCCCAGCACTCATAGGCGACCGAAACAAAGAAACTCGCGGGCAAACGGTTAGCGGCGGCAATCTTGCATCCGATCAGCGATACTTTGCCGCCGAAGCCCATGGCGCCTATGCCCAGACGATTTGCTTCCTCCACAATTTCGGTTTCGAGCCGGGCCAGATCGGGATGGGGATTCACGTCATCCAAGGTGCGCAACAGTTGCTCCTTGGCAAGGTCATAGCCGTGGGCGCGGTCGCTGCCGATGCACACGCCTACAGCGCCCGGCGCGCAGCCTTGTCCCTGTGCCTGCCACACCGCGTGGAGAATGCATTTGCGCACGCCTTCGAGGTTGCGGCCGGCTTTGCCCATATGTTCCAGGTCGGCGGGCAGCGAGTACTGAATGTTCTTGTTCTCGCAGCCGCCACCCTTGAGGATCAGCTTCACTTCGATCTGGTCCTGTTCCCATTGATGGAAGTGAATCACGGGTGTCTCGACGCCGAGATTGTTTCCGCTATTCTTGCCGGTGAGCGAGTCCACAGAATTGGGGCGCAGCTTTCCTCGGCGCGTGGCTTCGGCCACGGCTTCCTGAATCGCCGCCTTCAGCTTGATCTGGTTGACGCCGACCGGCGTGTGCACCACGAAGGTGGGCATGCCGGTGTCCTGGCAGATGGGTCCCTGGTCTTCCGCTGCCATGTCGATGTTGGACGCGATGACGTTCAGCGCTTGCGACGCCTGCGTATTGGGCAACTCGGTTCCGAGCGCGCGGCTCATGGCTTCGCGCACGTCGGGCGGCAGATTGGTGGATGTCTGCGTGATGAGTTCGACAAGACTTTCGGCGAGAAATTGCATTTCGATCAATTCTAACGTGCGGAGCGCCTAGTCGTTATTGCGCCGGAAGTCGCACTGACAGCAATCGCTGCAGCGCTTGCACTTCTCGCAAAGGTGGTTGGCACAAGCGTCCTTGGTGCAATGGACGCAGATCTCCGTGGATGGCTCGTTACAGATGCTGCAGGGAAAAGTGAGGATCTCAGTCATTATTTTGCCGCGGCGGGCTTGGAAGAAGGGGGCTTGGGCGCCGCCGGCTGGCGCATCAGAGTCCCGCGGCAGCGCTGGGCTTCCTTATCCACAATCTGATATTCCTGCTCTTTCGTTTGCGCTAAGTCCGTCACGTATTGCCGCAGCTGATCGCGATTCGATGAATTGGCGGCGACCACACTCACCAGCAGATCTCCCACGGCGGGATTCTGATAACGCCGTACGCCATCGACCAGCGAGCTCACTTGGGATTCGACCGCCTGCAAGCGGAACAACGTTTCCAACGCGAGCGTTAGTTTTTCGGGCTGCTTGCGCAAAGATTGCGCGGCACCCAGTAAATAGCCGACTTCGCTGCGCGCGTTGCGCCACTGCTCCGTATAGGTAGCGGGCGCTCCTTTGGCTTCCCACTTCTCTGGCGTTAGTTGCTCCAGGATGGGCGTGAGCCGTTGCGCCCCTTCGGCAAGTGAGCCAAGGGTCTGCGAGATGTCCCAGGGCGCGGAAACCCCTTGCGCCCAAGCAGACAGAGGAAGGGCTAGGGGGATGATCAGGAGTGGCAGAAAATGCTTCATACTACCGCTAGTTTCGCACGGGGGCGCGAGACGATTCGTCTAAAGTCCAGGCGGAGGTGGCGGAGGAGGTGGTGGTGGAGGCGGAGGAACCTTTTGCGAATCGCCAACCCCGCCGCCCGCAGCGCCGCCGGCACTACCAATGCCGCCGCCCGAACCGGGCATCCGAGTGGCCATCGTCACGGCCGCGTCGGCCATGGAGCGTAATATCTGCCGCGCGAGATTTCCTTTATCCAGATTGCGCGCAATGGGTGCGTCGCGGTACACGCGGAGCGATTCGCCCGGATTGAGAATTTTGGAATTCCCGCGCGGCAGCAGAGCGTGCTGCACTTCCACTTGACCGTCCTCCACTTCGACCAGCGTAGTTTCGTCGTCATCGTCAACCGTGATGTCGAAGGTAGTGCCGCGCACTGAGATAACCGCTGTGGGCGTCAGCACACGGTTGGGATTGGGCTGCGTGCCGAAGTGCTCAATATGAACGCGCACGCGGCCCACCAGAACATCCAGGAAGTCTTTCCAGTTCGGCGGGTTCTTGCGGAACACCACACGGGAGTTCGGAAACACTTCAAAAGTGCTGCCGTCTGAAACCTGAAGAAGGGCGTGGCCGTCTGGTCCTGTCAGAATCAAGTCGCGGACTTGCACCGAGTCGCCGACCGAAAGGGCCCAGGGCTGGGCATCTTTGACTATCGAAACCTGGCCG
>CAZDGT010000413.1:0-3640 GCA_964504905.1 uncultured Bordetella sp.
GGCAGTGCTGGAGGGCGCGCGCAGCCAGATCGCCGGCACCGTAAGCCAGACTGAAATCGCCAGCCTCCCGTTGAACGGCCGCAATTTTCTGGATTTGGCGCTTCTGATTCCGTCTGTCTCTCCCACCAACACCGCCAGCAATCAGCTGTTTGCCGAGACTTCGGCGGTGCCCGGCCAGGGAATCTCCGTTGGCAGCCAGCGCAATTTTTCGAACAACTTCATTGTGGACGGCCTTTCCGCCAATGACGACGCGGCTGGGCTCAGCGGCATCTTCTATGGCCTGGACGTGGTTCACGAATTCCAGGTGGTTACATCCGGCGGTCACGCCGAGTTGGGCAGAGCTTTGGGGGGCTATATCAATATGGTCATCAAGAGCGGCACCAACGCGCTGCACGGAGATCTCTACGGCTACTTTCGCAATCAGCGGTTCGGTGCGGCCAATCCACTTTCCAACACCAAGTTGCCCGCCACGCAAACGCAGTATGGCGCAAGTCTGGGCGGCCCTATTCGCCAAGATAGGACTTTCTACTTTGCGAACTTCGAGCAGCGGCTCCTGAACCAAAGCGGTCTCATCACCATCGCGCCAGCCAATGTAGCTATCATCAACGCGCGTCTAGCCGCAGCTCGCTACCCAGGGTCTCCGATCGCCACGGGCATATATCCGAATCCTGTTCACAACATCAATTTCCTCGGCAAGGTGGATCACCGCTTCAGCGAGAAGGACCAGTTCAGCGCTCGCTACAGCCTTTACGATGTTCACAGCACCAATTCGCGTGGCGCGGGAGCGCTGAACGCGGCCACCGCTTCGTCCGGACTCGACAGTACTGACCAGACCATCGCAGTAAGCAACGTCCTCTCGCTTTCTTCCCGCTGGATTAACGAAACCCGCGGCCAGTTCACGCGCAGCAACCTGGCGGCCTTGCCCACTGACCCCGTTGGGCCCGCAGTCAGCATCTCGGGAGTCGCTTCCTTCGGTACGCTATCCGGCTCTCCCACTGGACGCGTGAACAACCTGTTTGAAGTGGTCGACAACATCTCCCGCCAGTTCGGCGCGCACACAGTCAAAGCGGGCGTCGACTTTCTAAATAACGGTGACACCATCACCTTCCCGCGAACTATTCGGGGTAGCTACTCGTTCTCCTCGCTCGCTAACTTCCTGAGCGGCACATACAACAACGCCGGCTTCACGCAGACCTTTGGCAGGACAGTGGTGTCGCAAAATAATCCCAATGTGGGCTTGTATGTACAGGATGACTGGAGAGTGAGTCCCCGCCTCACTCTGAACCTGGGACTGCGCTACGATCTGCAGTTCCTCGAAACCATCGCGACCGACAAGAACAACGTGGCTCCCCGCGCTGGCTTTGCCTGGACGCCATTTGCCTCCCGGCGGACGGTGATTCGCGGAAGTTTCGGCCTGTTCTACGACCGTGTGCCGCTTCGCGCCCTGGCTAACGCGCTGCTTTCAGCGGGCAACACCAACATCATTACCGCCTCCAGCCAATTGAGCCTAAGTCTCTCGCCCACTCAAACCGGAGCGCCCACCTTCCCCAACATTCTCGCGAGCGTGCCATCCGGCCTTTTGAGCAATATCACTACCATGAATCCGAACATGCAGAACGCTTACTCCCAGCAGGGCAGTTTCGAGATCGAACAGCAATTGGGAGCGCACAGCACGCTGAGTGTGGGCTACCAGCACCTGCGCGGGCTTCATCTCATCATCTCCATCAATCAAAACATCCCGAGCTGCTTGCAAGCGGGAACCAACAACGGGTGCCGCCCCAATCCTAATTTCGCTAACCAAAGCCAGTATTCGCCTTTTGCCGATTCGCACTACGACGGCCTGCACGTTTCTTTTGTACAGCGGCCCGTCAAATGGGGGAACTACCGGATTTCGTATAACTATTCGAAATCCCTCAATAACGTGGGCGAATTTTTCTTCAGCTCTCCCATCGACAACTACAATCTTTGGCAGGACTACGGACGGTCGGACGATGACCAGCGTCATCGGGTGGTGGTGGACGGCGCCTTACACTCGCCTACTGGACCCGCGAAAACCGTTTGGCAACGCATCGCCTATGGCTTTCAGCTGAGTGGCATGATGCAGTATTATTCGGCGTTGCCGTTCAACATTGTCACCGGGTCCAACACAATCCAGGGACCCGCTGCCCGGCCCACGGTCAACGGAGCGTTCATCAGCCGCAATGCCGGTGTCGGCAACGACTTTTTCGTGGTCAACACGCGGCTCAGCCGCAGCTTCGCGCTGAGCGAGCGCCTCCATCTTGAAGCCATCGCTGAAGCGTTCAACCTTCTCAACCACCGCAATAATTTGACCCGGAACGGGACCTTTGGCGCAGGAGCCTATCCCACGAATCCATCGAGTACATTCGGCCAGATCACGGCTGTGTATGACCCCAGAGTTGTTCAGCTGGCGTTGCGCATCATGTTCTAAGCTAGGAGATCACCATGCACCCTCTCATCGTTACGGCCGTGCTGGCATTGAATCTGGGCCCTATGGGCCCGGATTCCCCGGCACGCGAGCCCCAACTGGCAGCGAATGGATCGACTGTCGCGCTCGCCTTTGGCGCAGGCAACGCAATCTACTTCAGCGCTTCCCACGACTCCGGCCGCACGTTTTCCGAGCCCGTCAAAGTGGAGCAAGCCAAGATTGTTCCGCTCACCCGCCACCGCGGGCCGCGCATCGTGATGTTTGGAAACACGATCGTCATCAGCGCTGTGACGGGTAAGACACCCAGCCAGGCGCAGCACGCCCACGGCCTGCCTTCCGACGGCGACCTGCTCCTCTGGCGCTCCACCGACGGCGGCAAGAGCTGGTCCCAGGCAATTCGCGTCAATGACGTGCCGGGAGCGCCCACCGAGGGCTTGCACACGCTGGCCGCCGATGCCAAAGGCAACCTGTTCGCTGCCTGGCTCGACAATCGCACGGGCAAGGGCACTACGCTGTATGGAGCGCGTTCGCTGGACGCGGGCGCAACGTGGTCGAAGAGCTTCCTCATCTATGAGTCTCCAGACGGGACGATTTGCCAGTGCTGCCACCCCTCTGCGGCTTTCATGCCTGGCGGAGAGCTTCTGGTGATGTGGCGGAACTGGCTCGGCGGCTCCCGGGATATGTACGTGGCGCGTTCGCGTGATGGCGCCCCATTCGCCAAGCCGGAGAAACTCGGTAAGGGTACATGGAAACTGAATGCCTGTCCGATGGACGGCGGCGGTCTGGTCGTTTCTCAGCAGCACGTGTTTACCGCCTGGCGCCGCGAAGGCAATGTGTATATGGCCGAGCCTGGCGGCCAAGAGTTGGCTCTCGGTCAGGGTAAGGATGTCGCCATGGCGGTTGGCCCAAAGGGAGTTTACGTCGCCTGGAACAGCACTGCAGGTATTGATTTGCGCCCGCCCGATGGGTCGGCGGTGAAGTTGTCCAATGCGGGCGGATTTCCGGCGATAACAGTGCTCGCTGACGGTTCCGTTGTAGCAGCTTGGGAAGAGAAGGACAGCATTACCGTCAAGCGTTTGAATTAGGCGTCCGCGCTAACTGGACGGTGGTTCGAGGGTGTTTTTGCTTCATCGTATCGGCGATTTCTGGTTTTATGGCTTGGCCCCCATTGTGGGAGCTTTCGCTGCGGGAATC
>CAZDGT010000414.1:0-10940 GCA_964504905.1 uncultured Bordetella sp.
CTTCAGTGCGCTGATCCATATGCGCTTCGGGATCGGGCGGGAATGTGGCCGAAAGCTGTCGCGCCGACAAGCGCGCGGATTGCGCGTTGTCGCGAGTGGATTGCTCGCCATTGGGATCTTTGTTAGCGGCCCGGTCCACCGCTTGCTGCAGGTTCATCAGTCCGCCGTTGTAGCTTTGATTCGGCTGGACGATGTACTGCTGCACGGCGGATGGCGGCACCACGGCCTGAACGGCTTTGAACTTATCAGCGACACCCGGCAGATCGACAGAGGTATTTTGCGACGTCCACCACATCAGCGCCAGCAGCGGAGCGCCGCTTCCCGTCAGCAGCGTCAGCTTGCGCGACGCGTCTTGATAGCTGCCGTAGCGGTTCACATTGCTGCGGCGAAGAACGGTGCGCCATTGCTCGACATAATCCTTTGTGTAGAGGTCCAGAATGCCGCGTTCCATCGCCGCGCGGTCCACGCCCTGCGATTGATAAGGGCCGAGCACCCACTGTTCGCCGCCGAAGTTCTGGCGTTTGATCTGGTCCTGCATGAACTTCCAGCCATCGCGCGTGAAGGCCCAAGCCACTTCCACTTGACTGGTAACGGCGTCCGCAGTGCCCGGGAACTTCTGATTGAAAGTGGTCGGCGGATTCTTCCGGGCAGCCTCCGCCAGTAGGAATTGATACACGCGCTGCACGCCGGAAAACTTAGAAAGGTAACTGCGTGTGCGGTCCACGGCAGCGCTGTCGTTGTCGGCGGAGTATGGATTGCCATGAGGCAAGTCCTGCGCGTAAAAATCAAACTGCAATTTCGCCAGATCCATCCGCGCCTGTCCGATCTCATTCTCCCGGCCGCTGGCCCATTTTACGCGCAACCGGGAGCCCAGGAAATCCCGCAAGCTCTGATCGGACGACCGCTTCCATTCCGACGTGGTCAGCAAGTAACTTTTGAGCGAATCGTAGCCATACCCGAAATCATCGGAGGGTCCGGGCATTGCCGGGGTCCGCTGCAGGAATGAGAGAATTCCCGCTTGCGTCGAACCGAATAGAAGCTGGTTGAATTTGGAATAGTAAACGCGCCGCACGTTGGGCAGCACGGAACTGCCGCTATACAGACCCCAACGCAGCCGCATGGGCGCGCCATTGTATTCGTAGTCGGTGAGCTCCGCCAAAGACTGCCGCAACGTTTCCAGTTTGCGCAGCGAATCCTCCGCCGGCACCGCGTTACTCGCAGCCACTCCCGCAAGTCCGCGCGATGCATCCAGCGCTCTTTGTTCCAATGACCGGTTACCGAAGAAAGAAACCATGAGCAGAACCGCGTACACCAGGCACAAACCCGCGGCCGTAGCGAACATGGCACGCTTGAGCGTGCTGGTCTTGGTGCTGGAGCCGCTCGCGCGGCGCGCCGACTCATCGGCCAGAATCACGTCGTTGAACAAGTGTCCCAAGAACAGCCATTGGGGGACCTTTCGCGATCCACCGGAGGGCATCGCTTGCGCTTGTTGCGAACGCCGCTGCGCTTCCAGCCCCGCGCGGAACATGCCTGTGGCCCCGCTCAATCCGGCTTGCTCAGACGCTGCCACCACAGGCGCGGCCGGAGCATCGCTCATAGTCACCGGACGCACGCCCGAGAAATAGAAGCCGCGCAGGAACGGACTCGACCGAAGCTGGCTCGGCCTCGCGATATCCACCAGAAACTGCACCAGCGCGCTGCGCAGCTTGCGGAACTCGCGCGGAAACTCGTAGGCTTGGGGAAGTTTTTCGGGATCGGTCTCGCGCGGCAGCAGGCGCAGACGGTGATCGCAGAAAGCGTGAAACAACTGGTTGAACGCCGCGCTCAGCCGCTGATTCTCTTCCTCCCCGTAGACGCCCGCCGCATTCGCGGGACGCATCGGCAACGTCGCGCCCACTACCTGTCCGGATTCTTCGTTGCTCAGATTGCGTACAAACTCAGCAAAGTAGGGCAGCCGATCCGCGCGCGTGAATAGCACATAGACCGGAAAGCTGACCCCCAGAATTTGCGAAATCTCGCCTAGCCGGGCCTGCAGGTAGCGCGCCGCGTTCGCGATCGCTTCCGCCGCGCCCTGCCGCGCGAATACTTCGAGGTCGAAGCATACCAGGACTCCGCGAGGCGCTTGCCCGCCGCCCAGCGACTTCAATTTTCCCGGCTGCAACTTCGCTACCAGGCGCGACCACGCTTGCGGATTCCCCATCACCGCGCCGCCGGCTTCGACGAAGACTGTCCCGCGGGCGTAGAAGATGTTAGCGGTGCGCGTCGGCGTGACCGCGTTATCTTGATACACCTGCCCTGCGAGCAACTCCGGCTCGATCCCGGATTGCAGGATAGTACTGGTCTTGGCCGTGCCGCGATCGCCGATCACAAAGATCATCGGCAGGTTCGCAATGCCCGCTCCTGCTTTCGATTGCGCAAGCCGCGCGTTGGCGTCGCGGATCAGCGGATCGGTCTCGCTTGGACCAGTTGACGCCCCGCCGTTCGCCGCCGAGCCGCCCGATGCCTGCTTGCGTTCCTCCGCACGTCTTTGGAAGTAATAAAACAGCGCCGCTGAAGAAAGCCCTAAGGCGCTCATTAACCCCAGGAAGAAATACCAGCGCGGCCCTTCCAGGTGCAGCAGGTTCCCACCCACCAAACCGATGACGATGAAGAAGACGAACGATCCCGCTGAGGCCCAGTAGAAGTTCATAGCAGGCGCCTCGCGATCGTCCCCAGACTGTCAGCGCCCGAACCCAGCATCCAAGCAAATGCCGCATACAGTAGCAGCAGGAAACCCGCGCAGCCGACAGCGGCCCACATTAAGCGCTTAGCCCACGGGTCGCTCCCCGATGTGAATGGCGGATCTTGCGGCAACCGCCAGCCCGTCGATAAGTCTCCGCTGGTTTGGCGGATGCGCTGGATCTTGTCCGCCGTCTGCATGGTGATGGCGCGCAGATCGCCGCGTCCGCCCATGCTGTAGCGGCCCGCGAATCCCAGCAGCAGGCACAACTGGTACACCTCCAGCAGATCGGCAGTTTCGTGCGAATCTTGGCGGCCTAGCAGCTTCTGTAAATTTTGAAAGAAAATCTCGCCCGCGATGTGGTGCCCGTAGCGCTCTTCCTGCAGTGGTTGGCGCGGCCAGTCCGCGAACACGGGCAATCGCAAATTTAGAATGGACTCATCCAAAAAAGCGATCACCGCGAAAATGGCTAGCTCGATGTCGTCGGAATTGTAGCTGCGCCGCCGTGCGTCCTCATCCGCTTGCTTCACGGCGGACCAGATCTGCGCCCGGAACGAAGGCGCATCCGCCACCTGCTGGCGGTTGGACCGCAGCCGTTCGCCCACGGTCAACAGCTCCTGAAAAACGAACGCAAGGTTTTCGACGCGGCGCTGCGCCGCTTGCGGATGCATGCCTTCAGGCCTCCAATATCACCAGTAGTTCCACGGAAGGATCCGGCAAATCTCCCGGCACGTACAATCCCAACTGCCGCGTCTGCACGATGTGGTCCCAACACGGCCCGGATCGGCTAACACTGAAATACTGGTGGTCCGCCTTCACTGGAATTGCCGACGGAGGAACCGGCAAATGCGTCAGCGCCATACCCGGCAGCGCGCGCTTTACCAACTGCGGCACAAAATCCTTGGAACACAGCTTCACCAGGTGCGGCGTCTTGGCAATCAAGTCCGGCTCGCTCACTTTCGATTGCACGGCGAAGATCCAGCGCGCTTTATCCAGCACTCGCTGATCCGTCACCGCGGCTTCATAGAAGAACTCGGCGCGCTTGACCAGCGGAATCTCCAGATATTGCGTGGGGACTATGGTCTCCAGATGTATACGAATGTGTTCGTCCAGAGCCCCAAAACACTTGTCCAAATTGCGGTGCTCGTATAACGGCAGATCGCGCGGATGTGACTCGAAAGCAAACGTGCACAGCGCCCCGCCCAGCTTCAGCATCTCGACGAATAGCTCCTCGGGATGTCCCCGCTTTGTCGAGTATTGATGCCGCAGCGGAGCCAGCGCGGAGTTCACCGTATGCAGCAGCCAAAAGTTAGCAATTTCGCGCGTGGAAAATTCCGCCCACGACTTCTCTTTTCCGCCACCCGCAGAACGCGAAAAGCGCGAGCTCTTCTCTTCCAATATCTCGATCAATCGCCCTAGAATCGACATCAGGCGCTCGCTGGCGCTGATCTCAACCGACGGGGGAATGAAGCTCTCGTCGAAAATAAAGTGGCCCGAGCCGTCGCGCATGATCCGCGCGATTGGCAGGGTCACCAGATCGCCCGCCGGTTCGGTATCCAGCAATAGCTTGATATTCTTGCGTCCGATGTGGACCGGCTTCTCGTCCCGCCCCGTAGTCTCATCGTGCAGCATCTGGATCTCGGCGCGAAAACGCAGCGCGCCATTTTCGGCGCCCGCCGCGTGAGTGA
The DNA here is from genome assembly GCA_964504905.1 of uncultured Bordetella sp. Taxonomy (GTDB): domain Bacteria; phylum Acidobacteriota; class Terriglobia; order Bryobacterales; family Bryobacteraceae; genus Palsa-187. The sequence goes on from CAZDGT010000414.1 coordinate 4,408, forward strand.
GCGACGCCGCATCCCCCGGAGTCATCGTGTTGGCGCCTTCCGGCCGCCGCGGCGCCACCGCCAGCATTATGGTCACGGTGTCGCGCACCGCCGGAAACAGGTCCGCAATATTCCGAGGCTCCGGCAGGGGGTCGCTTTCGGGCATGTGGAACACCATGCCATCCGCAAGAATGCCGCGCGCATGGATCAGGGAGACGGTACCGTTTTTGAGCGCCTCGGCATCCAGTTGCGCGCCTACCAGCCCCCACGGCTCGAACCAGAGCGAAGAAGTGGTGAAACCGATCGAGTCCTCGAAGTATCGGCTCTGCGCCTGGAAATGGTGCGGCCCAAGGTACATGCCTTCTGACCAGACCACCCTTGAGAGGTATTTCATGACTCGAAGTCCCTACTGTATCAAAGCGGAAGAGTGAGAGTTATGCGACGTAGGGTACTTCCATGACGTCGACGCAGGTTTATATCTTAGTGCCGGTGTTCGCGTTGCGCGGCCGTTTGGGTAGCGGATGTGCAGTGGGTCTCAGCCAGGATGCATTTCACATGTTCGAACTGAATGGTGGTGTGCCGGATCTGGAAGTGCGCGCACAGTAACTCATTGATACGCCGCAGGATCGAGTCGCTTTCCGAAGGCGGCATGTCGTCGATCAGCACATGGCAACTTAACGCACGAGACTCCGAGCCCAGGCTCCAGATATGAAGATCGTGCACATCGATAACGCCCGGCACCTGGCTCAACTCGCTCGATACGTTCTTCAGTTCCAAACCCTTGGGCAGCCCTTCCAGCAGGATGTTGAGGGTGTCGCGGATAATGTCCCACCCGGACCACACAATGGCGATGCCGATCAGGATCGAAAGCACCGGATCGATCGCTTGCCACCCTGTATAGCGGATCAGCAGCGCGCCCAGGATGATCGCCGCCGAGCTGGCCGCGTCACCCGCCATGTGCAGCCACGCCGCGCGGACGTTTAAATCGTGATGATGCTCACCGTGCCCGCCGAGCGCCCATGCAATCGCCAGGTTCAGCACCAGAGCCGCGCCGGCCACAACCATCATCGTGTTCGCCGCAACCTGCTCCGGATGAATCAACCGGTCGTAGCTTTCATAAAAGAGGATGGCCGCCAGCACCACCAGCGACAGCGCGTTGACAAAGGCGGCCAGCACACCCGCGCGCTGATAGCCGTAGGTCCGTTCGTGATCCCCTGGCCTCGCTTGCAGATAAATGCCGAAGGCCGCGAGCAGCAGCGCGAACGCATCTGTGAAATTGTGACCCGCGTCGGAGAGCAGCGCCAAGCTGTGTGCTCTGAATCCGGCCGACGCCTCGAACACCACAAAAGCCAGCGTCAGGAACAGTGAGACGATCAGGATGCGCTTCATCCTGGCGTCATCGCCCGCGGGCGGGTGCGCATGCGAGTGCTGATGAACAGCTCCCATCACTTTCATCCTACAACTACCTAGCGATTTTCGGCGTAAACCCGAGGGACGAAATTCGCGACGGCGTTTATGTTTGGCCAGTCGGGATACTTGGTTTTGAACTCTTCCACCAGCCGCTTACCGGCGTCCTCGGCCGATATTCCCTGTCTTTTAAGCGCATTCGCGCGTGTTTGCAGGTCCACGATGAAGGCTCGCTCCTGGGCAATCAATGACGCGTCGCCCGGTTCGCTGTGATCCGGAAGAATGTGGCGTGGGTTTAAAGGTGCAAGCTTGTCCAAGACGGCGATCCAACTGGTGGGAGTCCCACCCTCCATGTAAATTCCAGGCACCCGCTTGTTCTGCACGATGTCACCGGTAATCAGCGTGCTGTCAGGCTCGACAAAGATCATCTCGTCGCCTTTGGTGTGGCCTTCGCCCAACCACAGCAGCCTCGCGGTGACGCCGCCCAGATCCAATTTCGCTTCCGTATCGAAAATGATATCCGGCTGCCGCATTTTGACGTTCGCGAGCAGCTCCGCGTTGATCGCGGAATTGCCGCTAAACCGCGTGATCATCTCCGCGCCATGCGCATCCATCTCCTGTTGCTGCACGCGGGCGCGGATCAGGATGGTATCGCTCGGGAATCCGCCTTCGCCTGCGGCATGCTCGGGATGAAAATGCGTGGTAGTTAGGTACAGCAATCCGCTGGGCGCAAGCTTCTTGACCACGCGCGCGATGGTCGCGCCATTACGCGAGCCGAGCCCCGTATCCACCACCAGCGTCGCGCGCGTTCCCACCACGATGGCGATATTGGGAAATCCCATGATGGCGTAAACGTGGTCTGAGATACGAGTCGTGGTCTCCGGCAACAGTGCCTGATTATTTTGCGCTATACCAGGAATCGCACACGCGCAGACTAGAGCTGACAACCACACCAATGAGGATTTCATCTTCATTTCTACTCAGTCTCCTCGATAAATATCACGAACCAGCGGTACAAGCGACTAGTTTATCTTGCAGGACCTTGTCTGCCGACCACACCAACGTGATGTCTCCGTCGCATGCATTCATCAGGATGTGTTCGGTTTTCGCCGCACGATCCTGAATGAATCGCGAGTCGACCTCCGCTTCCGATATCAGTCGGCCGGGGCTGGACGAAGTCAACGCGCTAGTCATAGACCAAAACGGAGCAGTTTCTATGAAATAATTCACGTCATCCATTGAAATCTCGCCACCGGGAAGGTAAACGTAGACTTCTGTCGGGAATTCTGAGGGCACTTCTTTATTCCGTCTCACGTAGCCTAACGGCGAGAGCAGCGAAAAGGGGAACGTTCGTCCTGCACGCAAGCTTGAGGCGTGGAGCAGCGCCAACCTGTCAGGTCCATTCGCAAGAAAAGATTTAACTAGTAACCGCGTCTTTTTGATCGAAGTCCAGTCGCCCTCGCGTCGATGTCTCTCTTCCTGGCTAAAGAGACCCCCATCCAGATCTAACGCATCCAGATCCTCGGGTACTCTGGGAAAGTATGCGAAGACGCATCCAGCGTCTAGGTTCCGTTCGCTTAGGAATTGCCACAAACCGCCCCTCCGGCGAATGAGCTGCGTGCGAATGTAATCAATTGCGCTTCTGCCAAGCTCAATCTTGGCACATGCACTGACCATAACCTTCTATTTCTTCACCACCATTTCCACTGCCTCCAATTCCTTGCCCGCGTCCGCCCATTTCCCCTGCGCCGCGAGTTCCCGGTAACGCTGCAGATGCGCCCGGATGTTGTCGATGCGCGGATCGGTTACCGTGATCGCTCCAGAAGTCGCCTGCGGAGTCCCTGGCGAGCTAGTGGTCGTCGAGGAAGTCAGAATCTGCACCGGCTGCCCCCCCTGCACCGCCTGCAACTGCGCCAGCGCTTGCGCGTAGGTATCCGCGTAAATCAGGGTACTCCCGCGGACCAGGGCGACTTTCTTCAACTGCGGCATACGAGCCTGCGCGGCCTGAATGTAGATTGGCGACACATACAAGAAGGTGTTGTCGATCGGCAGCGTAAGAATCTGGCTGCGCAGCACCTGCGACCCCTGCTGATTCCACAACGTCAGGTCCTTCGAAATATTCTGATCCTGATTGATCAGCGCCTCCACCTGCAGCGGCCCCGAGATCACTTCCTGTTTCGGAAGCTGCAGGAATACCAGCTCCCCCAAATGCTCCCCATCGCTGCGCGCCGCCATCAGCCCGATCAGGTTCTGTTTATTACGCGGCGTGAACTGGATCATCAGCACGAACTCTGGCTCTTTCTCGCCCGGCAGTTCCGCAATCATATACGTCGGAGGAACCGGTTCGGGCTGGCTGCCAGCTCCCATCGTAAAAGTCGCCAGATCCCATAGATCGGCCCGGTTGTAATATGATTCCGGATCGCGCATGTGATACGTGCGATAGATCTCGGCCTGCGCTCGAAACAACATCTCGGGAGCACGCGCATGCGCCCGCAAACCTTCCGGCATCGATGCCGCCGCCGTGAATAGTTCCGGGAAGAGGCTCTGATACGCCGCGATCAACGGGTCCTCGGAATCAAAGACGTAGAGATGCACGTCGCCATCGTAAGCATCGACCGTGGCCTTGATCGAGTTGCGAATGTAGTTGAACCGTCCAAGATTCTCCATCGCCACCGCGCGTGAATACGGATGCGATTCGCTGGTCGTGTAGCCGTCGATGATCCACACCAGCCGTCCCTCCGCTGTAGTCACCAGGTAAGGGTCATCATCCCAGCTCAGGAACGGAGCCAGTTCCGCGACGCGCTCCGACACCTTGCGGTGGATCATCATGCGGCTCTCCGGCGTCAACGAGTTGGTCAACAGCACGTTCCAATCGCCATCCGCTACCGTAGCCAGCGTGCGCATTCCCAGTGACGACATCGGGAATCCACCCTTGCCCTCATAGCGCGTGTTCACTTCGCTCGAACCCGACGGATAGTTGAATTCGGCCTGCGAGGTGCGCACGAATACCGTCTCGTCCATGGTCTCGCCGTAATAGATTTCAGGACGCGCCGCTTTCAGGCTCTTGGTCCTCACCTCGACCGGAGCATCCAGCACCAGCAGTTGCGGCAATCCCGTATCGCTGATCTGGTTGGCCTCAGCCATCACGAAGCCGTAGCCGTGCGTGAACGTGAGCGCGCGATTAATCCAGCGATTTCGTGCATCGCCCAACTGATTCAGATCCAGTTCGCGCGGCGCGAGCAAAGTCTGGCGCAGGCGGCCGTCGATCTGATAGCGGTCGACGTCGGTATCGGCGTAGGTATAGGGGCGCAATGGCTGACTCTGGCTGAGCGTATCGTGGAACGCGCGCCAGTCCCACAGCCGCACGTTTTCGAGCAGCGGACGGTTGGCCTCAAAGTCGATGCGCCCTTCCTTCTGAGCTGGGAAATCCACCACGCGTGCGCGCTTGTCCAACCCATAAGCGGCGCGAGTCGCCTCTATATGCCGCCCGATGTAGGGCTTCTCGAGCATCAGCTCATTCGGCCGCACGTACAGGCTCGCCGCCAAAGGGGGCACCAGCCAATCGACCACCAGCACGACAGCGCACGCAATCGCTACTTTGCGTCGTCCGATGATCACCAGGATGGCCGCCAACACCGCCGCCCCTGCCTTGATCGCCTGCAGCGGCAATCCGAGATTCTGCTGCAGATAATCGATGCCGACCATCAAATTGCCGTGATCGCTCAGCATCAGCTCGTAGCGTCCCAGCCAGAACTGCGCGGCCAGCGCTACTAGAAACAACGCGCCCAAGCCCTTCAGCAGGCCCGTTTCCAGGCGTCCCAATCGCCCCAGATCGCGTAAGTCGAGTTCCTGGCCCAGCACATATCCCGGCATGTCGCGCTTGAGCTGCCAGCCGCGCGCCGCCACGTAATACACCAGCCCGCCCACGAACGCCGTCGCCGCCACCCAGCTCAGCAGCATGTTGTAAAACGGCAGCTCGAAGAAATAGAATGCCAGGGGCTTGCCGAAGACCGGATCTTTCCAAGTTGACGCGGCGGCGCCCTGCCCGCCCACGTAACGCGCCACGGTCCAACCCTCGACGGTCGAAAGCGTGAGGACCATCGCCACAAACGCCAGGGCCAGAGTACTCAGCCGCGCATACGTGGGCCACGCACCCACCCTTTCTCCGGCGTGTTTCATGCCGCGCGCGTGCGCCACCCACAGCACCGCGAATACAATCACCCAAGCGGCGAATCCGGGAAGATAACGGTACGCCGTCATGCGCACCCAAGTGGGGACCTGCCCCATCTCGCTCCACCAGAAGTAGTCGATCACATAGCTGCAGATGGTGCGCCCGAACATCAGCACCACCACGGCGGCGATGACGATCGCCACAATCCCTATCTGCGGATTTCCGCGGCGCGATGGAAGCTCAGCAAAGGACATAGCATCCTAAGCGTACACCGATCGACGGGCTACCACACCCATTCCGACTCATCCCATTTTGAAAGTCCTGCCGAGTCCGGAAGCGCGCAGATGCTTCTTTCCGCCATCGCTGCGAACGCTTCGCCCCAGGCCGCGCGCGGATGGATCGTAGGAGCCACTACGTTGGGTGTTTCTCGATCCCTCTTTTGAAGTCTTTCGGGAATGCGTACGCCTCGGGAGTTGCTAGTCATTCTGAGCAGGCTAACCTTAGCGCGAAGGACCGCTACAGCAGCCGGAAGTTTACTTCGATGGTGGCCATCACCGGCACTGGCTTGCCGTCCTTCATGCCGGGTTTGAAGCGCCATTTTTCTACCGCTTCGATGGCCTTCTGATCCAGGCCCAGGCCCAGAGAGCGCAGCACCTTCAAGTTCTGCGGACGTCCCTGGTCATCGACTACCAGCGACAGCACCACGGTGCCTTGCCACTTGGCCTTGCGCGCTTCTTCGGAGTATTCGGGCTCTACCTTGTTGAGCACCGCTGGGGCCGATACGCCGCCGCCGATGCGATACGCGCCTCCGCCAAAGCCACCGCCAAACCCGGGACCCACGCCCGCGCCTTTGCCCGAACCGACACCGCCACCGGAGCCGCTGCCGATCCCGCCGCCAGCGCCAATACCATTGGAAGGAATCCCCAGCTTGCTCAGCGGGTCGCCATAATTGTTCGCTTGGATATTAGGCACGTCA
>CAZDGT010000415.1:0-6350 GCA_964504905.1 uncultured Bordetella sp.
CGGTGCCGCAGGTCAACGCGGCACGCACGCGCACCAGCACATCACCCGGCCCGAGCTTAGGTACATCGACGATCTCGATCTGCAGCTGCTCTTTGCCGTACAAGACGGCCGCGGTCATCTGCTGAGTCACTCTGTTCTCACCTCTGGGGCTGTACTACGATCTTCAACGATTCCGCGTCTGGATGCAACGCCCGCTCAATTCCCACATGAATATCGCTTAATGCAAACCGATGAGAAATCAGCTCTTCCACCGGCAGTGCACCCGAGAAAACCAGGTCCGCCGACTCCTTCTGCAGGTCAACGGAAGCGCTATAGGAGCCGCATAGTACACGCTCGCCCATGCAGATATCCGCGCCAGAAACTTCGATTCGTTCCTGATGCGACGTTTGAGCAAAAAGCAGAATGCGTGCGCCGGGACGTGAAATAGCTACTGCTTGCTCGACAATACCTTTGGCCGATGCGGCGATGATCACTACGTCCACTCCCCGGCCATCGGTCATCGCTTTGATGGCGGCTTCGAAGAGGGGGTCTCGCGGATCGAATGTTTCATGCGCGCCAAACTTGCGCGCCAAATTGCGGCGCGTCTCGAAGGTATCGGTAGCGACGATTTGCACTCCCGCACGCGACGCCATCATCGTGAAGATCAGACCCACGGGACCTTGCCCGAGAATCGCCACGACATCGCCGGGCTGCGGGTCCAGCTGCTTCATGCCTTTCAGGCAAGTGTTCACTGGCTCGACAAAAGAGGCGGCGTCGAACGACACGCCAGCCGGAATCTTCTCGATGCCCCGTTCCACGATCCAATCCATCACGCGAACGTATTGCGAGAAACCGCCGCCAGCCGGTTCGTAGCCCGCGGTCACGCCGACCTTCTTATACACGGGGCATTGGGCGTACAACTTCTTGCCGCAGTAAAAACATTTCCCGCATGGGATGTGGTGGAACACGATCACCCGGTCGCCGGGCTGATACTTTGTCACCCCGGCACCCACGTCTGCAATGACACCAGCTGTTTCATGCCCGTAGATGCGCGGCCCGGGCAACAGGTTGTAGGCGATCTTTTTCAGATCGGTGGGACAGATACCGCAGCTCTCGACGCGGATCAATGCCTCGCCGGGTCCAAGCTGGGGAACTGGGACGGACTCCACGGCTACAAGGCTCGATCCCTTATACACGGCGGCGAGCATTGTGGATTGCGCGGGCGCAGCGCTCACGGGGGCGAGGACCGGTTCGGCGGTCATGATTCTAGAATCGGCAGTCGGCAAGAAAATCTCCAAGGGCATCGGCGGCCCGGCGGCAGTTCCGGTCGAATTCTATCAATTGTGGCATCACTGTGAAGGGCCGCGCTATGGCGGCGAGCGCGATCCCGCCCCGCGAGAAATCCCCACGTGCGTTGCGGTAGCGGTTAAAGTCGAGGGGCAAGATATCTCCAGCCCGGTCCGATACAGCTCGAACACAGAAAAAAGGAATGTTCCATTCTCTAGCCTTGCGTCGGATCGTGGCAGTTTCCATATCGACAGCAATGGCGCCGGTCTGGTTGCGGAGAGTGCGTTTCTCGACAGCGGTGACGGCCACGTGATCGATGGAGTGTATCGCGCCACGCACGCACGTTGCCGTAGCCGCTACAGGCGCATCGACGGAAACAACCACGTCGCCAATCCGGAGGGCCGGATCGAGCGCGCCACACAACCCCGTGCTGATAATGCCATCCACGCTTTGCTTTTCCTTCAGGGCCTCAAGCACCAGGGCCGGACCCGGGCCATTAGCCACCATCCACCAGCGGTCTCCCCGCCAGTTTGCTTCACAAGCGAACTTTGCGCCTGCCCAGGCAAGATCCACAGTCTTTCCCACTCGCTTCCGTATCCCATCGAACTCACGCCGTTCGGCGGCCACCAGCAGCCAGGTTTTCACAATAACCGTTCGCCTGAAACCACTCCGCGGCGCGCCGCAGCGCTTCCACGGCTGGCCGGGCCGAATATCCCAATTCGCGCGCGGCCTTGTCGTGCCGCACCCACATTCTCTTGCGAGCCATGCGCACGCCGTCGAGCGGCGCCCGCGGCTCTTTGCCCGTGACAGCAGCCCATCCGGTGGATGCCAATCCCGCCGCGTATGCCACCGCGTACGGAATCCGCATCTTGGGGGCCAACATTCCCGTCACTTCCTGCAATTTGCCAAAGATCTGCTGCAGCGTCAGATTCTCGCCGCCCAGGATATACCGCTCCCCGGGCTTTCCCCGCTCACACGCCAGAAGATGACCTGCGGCCACATCACCCACGTAGACCACGTTCAATCCGGTATCAAGAAAGGCCGGCATCGCTCCGCGCAAAAAATCCACAACGATCTTGCCCGTCGGCGTGGGCCGGAAATCATGGTCTCCGACCGGCGCCGTAGGATTCACAATCATTACAGGAAATCCCTGTTCCGCGAACTGGAGCGCAATTTGCTCAGCCAAGAACTTGGAGCGCTTGTAAGGCCCCTGCATTTCTTCCAGGCCGGCCGGCGTGTCTTCGGAACCCAGCTCACCCTTCCGCATTCCGATACAGCCGACGGTGCTAGTGTACACGCACCGCTCTATCCCCGCCTTCTGCGCGGCGGCCAGCAGACTACGCGTGCCGTCGACATTGGAGCGGTACATCTCTTCCGGCCGCGGCGCCCACAACCGGTAATCCGCAGCCACGTGATAAACAGTCCCGCAGCCTCCGACTGCCCTTGCCAGGGATTGCTCATCCCGCAAGTCGCCCGGAACCGTCTCAATTCCTGCCAACTCAGCCAGCGCCTTCGCGCCGCGCACCGGATCCCGCACTAACGCCCGGACCCGCTGCCCTTGCTCCAGCAACTGCCGCGCCACGTGCCAGCCCACAAATCCCGTGGCCCCCGTCACCAGAACGGGTTTCATTCTTCAACTCAATAGCCAGCTCAGCGACTTGAACGGATCCATCATCTTGGAGTTGACTCCGTAAGCCGAAGAGGGCTCATAGCCGCAATGCACCATGCAATCTTCGCAACGCGGATCGTTGCCCGTGCCGTAGTTTTCCCACGGCGTCTTGGTCATCAGTTCTTCAAACGTGTTGTAGTGCCCGTCCGTAATCAGGTAGCAGGGGCCTTTCCAGCCCTTGACGTTATAGGTCGGCATGCCCCACGCCGTGCAGGGCAGTTCGCGCTCACCCTTCAAGAAACTCATATAGACCGGCGAAGAAACCAGCGGGAAGCGCTTGGCCATCTTGTCGATGTCTTTGAACTTCTCGTGGACATCCTCGCGCGTCAGGAACATTTCGCGATCGTTCACAGCAGAGTAGCCGTAGCCCGGCGAGATAGAGTGTCCGTCGACGCCGAACTGCTCCAGATACTCAAACAGTTGCCAGATCTCATTCATGTCGGTCTCTTTGAAGACCGTGGTGTTGGAGAAAACCTTGAAGCCCGCTTCCTTGGCAGCGCGAACACCATCGATGGCTTCCTTGAAAACGCCTTCGCGCTCCACGGCGATGTCGTGGTTCTTCTCCATCCCGTCCAGGTGAACGTTAAACACTAAGTTGGGGTGCGGCGTGAAATCCTTCAGGCGCTTGCGCAGGAACATGCCATTGGTGCAGAGCTGGATGTAGCGGCCGCGCTTCAGGATCTCCGCGCACATCACGCCAATATCAGGCAGCAGTAGCGGCTCGCCGCCGCAGATCGAGACCATGGGGGCTCCGCATTCATCTACCGCTTTCAGGCAATTTTCGAGCGACACGCGGTCGCGAATGCTGTCTTCGTATTCGCGGATGCGCCCGCATCCCGTGCAGGTAAGGTTACAGGCGTGGAGCGGCTCCAGCATCATCACCAGCGGGAAGCGCTTGTTGATCATTGGGTGCGGCTTGCGCCCGCTCTTGGCCGATGGAATTTGCGTGTGGACGATCTTGAACGGGTTGGACAGGTCCTCCACTGGAGCGACGTTTTTCTGCCATTCCGGCTTGGGCCGCAATTTGTTCTTGGCGATATAGGTCGCCATATCGGCCACTTGGGATAGCGGAACTCTCATAAGCGGTCTGCTCCGTTTGCGCCTTTCGATTTCAGGTAACTGGAAAGAGCCAGTACCGGGAACGAATGGCGGTAGTAGTGATATTTCAAATAAAAGACGCCCGGGAAGCCGGTGCCGGTGGATAGCTCTTCGTCCCAGCCACCATCCTGCCGCTGCGTCTCGGTCAAGAATTCAATGCCCTGCTGAACGCTGCCACTAGTGTGATCGCCGCTAGCCAACAGCCCAAGGATCGCCCATGCGGTTTGCGAGGGCGCACTTGCTGCCGGAACGTAGCTGTTCTGGGCGTAGCTGGCGCAGCTTTCTCCCCACCCGCCATCGGCGTTCTGAATGGAGCGGAGCCATTCGCCCGCCCGCAGAATATAGGCTTCGCGATCGCTTTCGCCAGCGGCTTCCAGGCCACGCAGCGCCAGGAACGTGCCATATACGTAGTTCACACCCCAGCGGCCGCACCAGCTTCCATCCGCTTCCTGCGTGCGCTTCAAATACTCGACGCCGCGCCGCATTGCTGGATGATCGCGCTTGACGCCGCAGGCTCCTAGCGCCTCCAGGACCCGGCCTGTGATATCAGGACAGGTGGGATCGAGCATGGCGTTGTGATCGGCAAACGGCACCGAACTCAGAAACTGCCAGTTATTGTCGACGTCGAACGCGGCCCAGCCGCCGTCCTTCGATTGCATCGCCAGCAACCAGTCGACAGCGCGGCGCAGGCAGGCATCCTGTTTCACGGCATCGGTGCCGCGCGAGCGCGCAAGCGCCAGCAAGACCTGCGCGGTATCGTCGATATCCGGATAAAATTCGTTGGCGAATTCGAAATACCAGCCGGATGGCTCGACCTTGGGGCGTTTCACGCTCCAGTCGCCGCGCCGGCGGACTTCCTTCGTCAGCAGCCAATCCGTGGACCGCGCCATCGCATGATCGGGAGCCAAGCCGGATTCGGCCAGCGCGTAAGCGGCAATACCGGTGTCCCAAACCACTGAGAAACACGGTTGGAAATAGAAGCCCCGATCGTCATCCACCAGCAGGTTGAAAAATTGCTGCTCGGCCTCGCGCACGTCAGGATGATCCTTGGGATATCCCAGGAGATCCAGCGCCATAATCACGTAGAACATGGGCGGGTAGATTGCGCCCAGCCCGTCCGTGTAGCGGGTGCGTTCCAGAATCCATTGCTCCGCGCGACGAATTGCTTTGCGCCGCAGGCCGCGTGAACCATGGCGTTCCCAGAACTTGACGAACTTGTCTGTGAGCAGGAAAAAATTGCGCCAGCTAAAAAATCCTTCGTTGTTCGGGAAACTCAACGGCACGCCAGGTGCGAGTAGTTCATCGACAGTGAATCCCGCCGGTACCGGACGCTGCGGATTCATGGCATGAACAATGGACAGCGGGATAACGATGGCCCGCGTCCACGAGGACATCTCGTAGATCAGGTTGCCCAGCAGCATTCCTTCGGGAGGAATCGAGGGCGTGTGTTCCCGAGGGTACAGCCCAAACAAACTGAGATTGACCTTGACGTAACTGTTGGCCGCCTGCAGCCCGCCCAATGCAAGTACACGCTCCCGCAAACGGCTCAAATCCGGATCGTCGTAGGGCAATCCAGCTAACTTGAGTGCGGTATAGGCCTTCACCGACGCGCTAATTTCGGAAGGTCCGTGGGAATAGATGTTGAATCCGCCATCTGGCAGCTGCCGGTCCAGAATAGAACGCACCGCTCTGCCAACCCGCTCACGCTCAAATGGAGGAGGATCCCACATCCCATTCACCGGCGGGTGACGCCACAGCTCCAGCAGAATGTAGTCGGCTTCGAGCGTGGTATCGGCGGTGAGGTCGGCCCACCAGTAGCCGTCGCGGTGTTGTTTGCCGAGCAGGAAATTCACCCCGTTTCGCAGAGTCTGCGAACAGGAGGAGATCAGAGCGTCCGTGAGTTGAAGGCTCGGACTCATACTCGCGCGATGGTATGGAGTTGCACGGTCCGGCTCAATTCAGAAGGCAAGTTAAAGCGAACATCCTCTTCTTTAATTTCCACTTCTTCCAGCTCACCGTAACCGTAGGCGCGCAGTGACTCGATGAGTTCCTGGACCAAATTCTCTGGGGCGGAAGCGCCCGCGGTCACGGCTACTTTGTCCACGTTCTTGAGCCATTCAGGGCGGACTTCGCTCAGGTCGTCAATCAGATGCGAGGCCACCCCTTCTTTTTCGCAAACTTCCACTAAGCGGCGGGAATTCGAGCTGTTCTGGGACCCAACTACCAGTAAGAGTTGGCACATGGGCGCCACGGCCTTGACCGCCAGTTGCCGGTTTTCAGTGGCATAGCATATGTCTTGCGCCGCCGGGCCTTGAAT
>CAZDGT010000416.1:0-11366 GCA_964504905.1 uncultured Bordetella sp.
TCCATCTTTTCACCTATGCAATAGTCTTTCCCATTATCAGCGATTGTACCACATGCGGAAATATGGGACTTTTAATGCAGGACACGAAGGAGAGTCCAAACAATGAAAACCAACACCATCCAGTCCGTCTTAGAGAGTTACGAAACGGCGCTGAACGGCAACGATATCGAAACAATTGTCGGCCTCTTCGGCAGCGAGCCCATATTCATGCCCCAGCATGCGCCTGCGTTGATCGGCCGCGAAGCCGTGCGTGCCGGTTATGAACAGGTGTTCAACACGATCAAACTGTCCGTCCACTTTGACATCCATGAAGTCCAGGAAGCTGGCGACTGGGCTTGGGCTCGGACGAGTTCAGCGGGGCGCACACGCATTCTGGCCGCAGGCATCGAAGTCCAGGAAGGCAACAACGAATTGTTCATATTCCGCCGCGAAAATTTCGTGTGGAAAATTCATCGCTATCTCTTCGCGACCAACCAGCCACGCGCCTGAAGCCAGCTGATTTCATGGCGTACTTGATAGTAAAAAAACACCAGATCTCAGGGAGGAACATACTACGACCAAGCAAATCATTGCCGTCGTCGGCGGCACAGGCGCTCAAGGTGGCGGCGTGGTAGAGGCACTGCTCGAAGGCGGCCGATTCGCCGTCCGCGTCCTTACACGCTGAACCAGCACAGGTAGCCGTAGTTTTTGTTGAACAACGAACTACGCCAGCTCATCGCAATTGGCAAGACAAGGATTATCACGGCTAACAGGAATGTCGTGCGGCGGAGCATGGCACACAAGCCTTAGTGAATCGTCCGCGTCTTCCGATTCATGTAATCCATCAATAAATACTGGCCAAGTGTATAAGGCGTAGTGAAATACGCCTTGCCCCGGCACAGCTCTGTCACCTTTTGGATGAAGTTCACCAAGCCGTAGTCGCTCGCGAGCATGAAGGTGTTGATCAGGATCCCCTGGCGTTTGCAGCGGTTCACTTCTTCTAGCGTACGGCTGATCACCAGCGGGTCCAGGCCAAAGGCATTCTTATAAATGCGCCCGTCCTCCAGCGTCAACGCGCTGGGCTTGCCGTCGGTGATCATGATGATCTGCTTCATGTCCTTCTTCTCTTGCGCCAACAGCCGCTGCGCCAGAATCAGGCCTTCGCGCGTGTTCGTATAGTAAGGACCTACCTGCACCCGCGCCAGATCCTCAATGCGCAACTCCTCGGCCGAATCGTGGAACAACACGCAGCGGAGCGAATCGCCAGGATACTGTGTGCGGATCAGATGCGCCAGCGCCATCGCCACTTTCTTGGCCGGCGTGAAGCGATCCTCGCCGTAAAGGATCATGCTGTGGCTGCAATCGAGCATCAACACCGTCGCACAGGAACTCTGATACTCGGATTGATGCACGTGCAGATCGCGATACTCGAGATTGATTGGCAGCTTCAGCCCTTCACGGCTCAGCGCGGAGAACAGTGTGGTGTTCACGTCCAGGTTCATGGAATCGCCGAACTCATAGACTTTTGACGCGCCGCTCGCTTCCACGCCCGTCGCCATATCGCGCGTATCGTGCGCCCCGAAACTCGAGCGTCCCAGCGACCCCAACAGATCCTTCAGCGTCTTATAGCCCAGGAAGTCGACGCTCTTATCGGTGATCTGGACTTCCACCTGCCCGTCTCCATCGCCGCCGCGCCCGCCATTTTGCGGCTCAGTGTTGATGTAGCCCTCGTCCACCAGTTTCTGCACCAGGCGGTTGAGGAGCTGATCGATCTCCTCGCCCGACATGCTCTCCAGTTGCTGGCGGATCTGCTCGGCACGCTCCGCGTCGAACATCTCGCCGTTCAGGATGGCGTCTTCGAGCGCGCGCTTCAGATCTTCCAGCGTGTGCTGGTTAAACTCGCTGAAGCGCATGTACGGGTTATCGAACCCGCTATTGAGGAAGAAGTCCGCCAGGGCTTTGAGCAAGTCTTCGGTGCTGAGACCGAAGTCCTCTCCGGTGTAGCGCCCATAGCGGATGGATTTCACTGATATTGCCTCTTGGGCTTTGCTTTACCTTCGTCTGGCACCTCGCGGCGGCGTTCGCCAGCGGTGAAACCAGCCTCTTCGTTGCGGCTGATGCGCTTGTGCGCGTAGAGGCCTTCCAGAATGAATTCGCCCGCGCCCGCCCGCACCGCGTCAGGTTCGCTGGCGCTTAAGCCCAGCCGCTTGGTCTTCTCCATTAAGCCCTGAATCCCGGTTAACTGCTGGACCATCTGACCGGATGACACCGTCTCATCCAGCTTCAGCGTTCCGCCTAATTCAAACCACTGGACCACGTTGTTGAGATTCTCTCCGTCAAAATACGAAGTAAAAACTTTGCCCACTGCCAGGCGGATCAGCTCGCGTGCCACAGCATCACCGCCCTTCAGTTCGCCTTCGTATTCCAGTTCGAGCTTTCCGGTGATTGAGGGCAGGCCTGCGTACACATCCAATATCCTGGGAACCGCGACTGACTCGCCCGCCATTAGCGCTCGGCGCTCGGCATTCGACGTAACGTTTTCGAGTACTGATATCGGAAGACGCTGGCTCACTCCAGAGCGCTTATCGACGCGTTTGTCTTCGCGCGCCGAGAATGCAATCTGTTCGATCACCTCACGGATGTAATCCGGAATGCGCAGTTCCGCTGGAGACTTTCGTTCTGTCCAGGCTTCCTGCTCCGTGATCTCGATGCCATGTTCGAGCGCCGACGGATAGTGCGTCCGAATCTCGCTGCCGATGCGGTCTTTGAGCGGCGTGATGATCTTGCCGCGCGCCGTGTAGTCTTCCGGATTTGCCGTGAACACCAGCATCAGATCCAGCGGCAGTCGCACAGGGTAGCCTTTAATCTGTACATCGCCTTCCTGCATGATGTTGAACAGACCCACTTGAATCTTGCCCGCCAGATCCGGCAGTTCATTGATGGCGAAGATACCGCGGTTGGCGCGCGGCAGCAATCCGTAATGCACCGTCAGTTCGCTGCCCATGGTTTCGCCCGTGCGCGCGGCTTTGATCGGATCGATATCGCCGATCATATCCGCGATAGTCACGTCCGGCGTCGCCAGCTTCTCCACATAGCGTTCGTCGCGGCCCAGCCACGCGATGGGCGTATCTTCACCACGCTCCTGCAACAGCGTCCGGCACGGCTTGCAGATGGGAGCGAACGGATGGTCATGGATCTCGCATCCGGCGACGTAAGGCACGTAGTCATCCAGCAGGGTGGTCAGCATGCGAATCAAGCGCGTTTTCGCTTGACCGCGCAGACCGAGTAGGATGAAGTTGTGCTTCGAGAGCACCGCGTTCACCACCTGCGGCGCCACCGTGTCTTCGTAGCCCACGATGCCGGGGAAGAGCGCCTGCTTCTTCTCAAGCTTGCAGATCAGGTTCTCGCGCAATTCGTCCTTGACACTGCGCAGGTTCTGGTATTTGTTGATGGCACGAAGACTGCCAAGGGTATTAGGAAGACCGGAAGGATAAGTCATGAGGCCGTAGGTCCTAACCGGATTGTATCAGGGTGCCCTACCGCTGTTTATTTTTGTGGCGCGGGTAAACCGTAGCGTGCGCGGTCGCGCTGCAAAAACTCTTCCCAGGTTGTGAAGAGTTCGGCGTGGAGGCCCGCCTCGCGGGCTCCATCTACGTTCTCCGGACGGTCGTCGAGAAACAGCGCCTCGCTCGGATCGATGCCGAGCCCTTGGACCGCGTAGCTGTAGATCTCCGGCTCCGGCTTGATGACCCCTAACTCATAGGAGAAAGTAACTTGGTCGAAATGATCCAGAAATCCGTTTCTCGAGCGGAGAGTATCGCCCAATACCCGTGGCAGGTTGGAGAGAATACTTGTCCGCAGGCCCGCACGGCGCAAATCTTTCATCCAGCTCAATACGCGCCCGTCCAAGTGGCTCCAGAAATCGATCTCACGGCGGATCATCTCGGCGATCATGGCATCGTCGAACACGCGTCCGATGGACGCCCCGAAATCCTGCCAATACTCGGTAGCGTCGGTCCCGCGATCGTATTCCCGCCGCTTGCGCCAGAAAGCTTCCAGGAATTCGTCGACTGTGATCCCGAAAAACGCCGCGGCTTCACCTAGCTGGTGCGGGCTTGGCGGCAAGCAGATCACATTGCCATAGTCAAAGATAACCGCGCGCAATTTCATCCGCGGTTGCCGTGCGCTCCCTGGGCGCCATCCGGAGCCTGCGCTTCGCGCTTGCTGCGGACTTCCCGCACCGCATAGATATGGCGGCCCTGGCTCTCGTAGTAAGTGCGCGTCAATACCTCGCCGAGCAATCCGGTGCAGAACAGAATCACGCCTGTAATGAGCGCTAGCGCGCCTGCTACCATCAGCGGTCCGTGCTGCTCGAAGATATCGTCACGAGTCCAGATCGTTTTGCCCGCCAGGAACGCCAGCACGCCGCCACCAAGCCCAGCAAACGCCAAGCCCCATTTGCCGAAGAAGTGCATAGGGCGTGTGAAATACTTCAGCAAAAACCAGACGGTGAAGATGTCAAACATCACACGGAACGTCCGGCTTAAGCCGTAATGCGACGCGTCCGCCGGACGCGGAATATTCTTGATCGGCACTTCCGCGATGCGCGCCCCGTAGAGCGATGCCAGCGCGGGAATAAAGCGGTGCAGTTCCCCGTAGAGATTGACGTCTTTGATGACTTCGGCGCGATATGCTCTGAAGGTAGTGCCGAAGTCGCGTAGTTCAACACCTGACGCCTTCGCCATCAACCAGTTCGCAATGCGCGACGGAATTCTGCGCGCGATTCCATCGTCCAGGCGATTCGTGCGGCAGCCGCTGGCGATGTCGAATCCTTCTTCGATCTTCTCGAGCAGCGCCGGAATGTCCTCAGGCGCGTGCTGCAGATTGCCGCCTAGCGTAACAATGATAGTGCCCTGTGCTTCGTCGAATCCAGCCGCTAGCGAGGCGGTCTGGCCAAATTTACGCCGCAGGCAGATCACTTTGAGCCGGCTATCCGTCTCCACCAGATTCGTCAGCAGGTCAAAGCTGCGGTCAGTGGAAGCGTCGTCCACAAAGATGATCTCGTAGGGCTTGCGCAACCGTTCCAGCACCAGTGTGAGCCGGTCGTAAAGCGGCAAGATACACGGCTCCTCGTTGTGGATAGGGATGACGATGGACAACGGCACTGTTTTAAAGGATAACACCCGATTAAACCGGCGCCTTCGGAGTCAGGTCGCGGTATCCGATTAATGCGATGCCGAGCTTTTTTATGGTCTCGCGGACGGGCACACAAGTCAGCGCCGCCAGCTCCGTCTGCCAGTGATAGTCCCAATGAGCGTAGCGCGCCATGGTAGATCCCCCTTCGCGGCCAGGATGGCAAACGAGTTCGGTATCGCCGTCCATGAGCCGATGCAGCAGCTTGAGCAGGCGGTCTTCGGAAAGATTCCCGCTGTCGAAAATACCGGCCGCCCTGTCGCATATCGAAAAGGGGCCCATTGGGAAGGCCCGAGCATCATAGCGGGCGAGCAAGCACAGCAACGATTTAGCCAGAGAGCCGTTGTTGCTGGCGCCGCTTGCCCGTCCCCTTGCATCTCGGGGCATGCGAATGCCAGGAATGCCGTAGTCGCGTGCAATCTTGAGGACAATATGCAGAATCGAAGGAAGCGCATGCACGTGCTGATGGCTATCTAGATGCGTGGGACTCAAACCCGCGCGCAGACACTTTTCCACTTGCGCGCGCAATTCCGCCTCGACTTCCCGCAAAGGAATGCGGCCAAGAGCCACTCCCGATAACAGTGCTGCGTAGTTCCTGGGCAGCCTGCCATCACCTTGCACCAAGCTGGGGATCTGGCTTGCCGCGCACACCGGTTGCTCCTCCACCAGTGTGAGGTGCACGCCTACCCCAAGCCCAGGGCACTCGCCCGCTTGTTGCACGGCGTGATTGAAATCCCCACCGCCCGCCATGATCGACGTGCTGGTGACAATGCCCTGGCGGTGCGCTTGAATGATGCCGTCGGTGACGCCCTGGCACAATCCAAAATCGTCCGCGTTGACCAGCAATCGCTTCATACTCGCGATGCGCTGCGATTCCAGTTCACCCGGCGGACTCACTGCGGACGCGGACTTCCTTCGCGGCAAGGCGTTCCGCCCGGCGCAGAGCATTGCGCTCCCGCTTGGAGGCGATGCCTAGTTCGTTACGCGCGATGTAGACCGGCCGCTGCTTCACTTCTTCCAGCACCCGTCCTACATAAAGACCGACAACGCTGAGCATGGTGAGTTGAATTCCATTCAGGAACAACGTGGTGATAAACAGCGAGGCCCACTCCGAAAGATCCTTGTGTTCGTACGTCTTGTTGTACACCGCGTACCCAAACAGGAACACGCAGACCACGTTGGCGGCCATGCCGGCATAGAAGCCCATGGTGAGCGGAATGGTGGAGAATGAGGAAATCGCGTTCACCGCCAGGCGCAGCATTTTCCGCACGGAATATTGCGTCCTGCCGGAAAACCGCGGGGCAGCCGTGTAGTATAGCTCGGTTTCCTTAAAGCCAATCCAGGAAATGAGTCCGCGTACAAACCGCGCCCGCTCTCGCATGCTATTGAGCTGTTTGAGCACGCGCCGGTCAACCAGCCTGAAATCCGCCACTGCGTTGCGAATCCTGATGTCCGACAGTACGTTGATCAAGCGGTAAAACATCGCCGAGGTTAGCCGCTTTAACCAGCCCTCGTCGGGTGACGCTTGCCGGACCATGGATACGACCTCAAAGCCGTCCCTCCATTCCCGAATCATCCCCGGCAACAATTCTGGAGGATGCTGCAGATCCCCATCCATGGCGATGATGGCATGCCCCGTGGCTCGATCGTATCCCGCCGTCAACGCGGCCTGATGCCCAAAATTTCGCGACAGGCGGACGCCCTTGATGCGTGGATTCTGCTGGTGCATCTCCGAAATCACCGCCCAGGTGTTGTCCCGGCTGCCATCGTCCACCAGGATGATTTCGTATCCGATGTCTTCGATTTCGCCGAGCACGTGGCCCAGGCGCGTACACAACTCCGGCAAATTCTTGGCCTCGTTGTAGAGGGGAACCACCACGGAGACGGTGTCTCGTGGCCAATCGGATAGAGGCTCGATATCGCCAAGGCGCATGTCTGATCCCCGCTCAGTTCACCCTATGACAATTACTCTTCAGTTTACCAGCCCATTCGTTGCCGCGTCGCCAGGATCTGCGCCACGTGGTGCCGGCAATGCCACGCATAGCCCGCCAAAAGGCTCGTCAGCTTCAGAACGCCGATCTCAGGATGACGGAGCGTGCGGTCGAAGTCCGCCTGGGTCATATTTTCCAATAACAGACCCCACCGCCTATGCAGCGCCTCGGTAAGATCCAATGAAGGCGCGATGGGACCGGTACGCGCATCCGGCATCTCGGCCCAGAGCTTTTCATCGTAGGGCCTGATGGTGGGCTGGTCCTCGGTCAAAGCCAGCTTGAACCGCGTGTAGCTGTTCATGTGGCTCTCCGGGATGTGATGCACGATCTGCCGGATACTCCAGCCTCCCTCGCGATAAGGAATGTCGAGATGTTGCGGCGCGAGCCCCGCCACTGCCTCGCGTAATTTCGTTGGCAACTCGGCGATGTCCCGCATGTGCCGCCGCTTTTCCTCGGCGTTCAATTCCGTGGACCACACGCATGGACCCACCGGGTAGCGAAGTTCGTCGACCATATTTCTATTCCTTCTTCATTCTTTCTTGCGGGGATCTTTTCCCGGCAGATTCTCCGGATTTTCATGCACTCTAGCACGAAATGTCGCGTTGAGACCCGCCGCGAGCGACACAGTCGTATCGCCGTATTTCTCGCGGATCTTGTCCACCGCGGCCAGCGTTTTGCGCCAGCGTTCGGTCTTGTCCTCATCCAGCAGGCTGGTCTGCCCCTCACCGCTTTCGAGCGATTGCGCGTAGACGCCCAGCAGCCGGATCGGCTTACGCGTCCAGTTCTTGTGGAACAGATCGCGGACCGCGGCCGCAAACTCCGTATCTATCTGTGTGGCGTGATCCAGCGTACGCGCCCGCGTGAAGGTGGAGAAGTCCGTGTACCGCAGCTTGATCTGCACCGTCCGCGCGTGCAAATGGTGATCGCGCAGCCGTCGCGATACCATCTCGGAGAGCCTCACCAGCATCGCTTCGAGCGCGTCTGCATCGGCCGTGTCCACCGTGAACGTGTGCTCATGGCTGATGGATTTCGGATCGTCGCCCTCGCCGATCTCGCCGTCGAACCAGCCGCCCGCGTCCTCGCCCCGAGCCTTGCCGGCCAGCGCCAGACCCCATTTGCCGAACCGTTCCTCCAGAAAAGCCTGCTCCTGCCGCGCCAGATCGCCGATCTTACGGATGCCGCAGTCATGCAGGTTACGCTCCGTCACTTTGCCGACGCCGGGAATCTTGCGCACGTCCAGCGGAGCCAGGAAACGCGCCTCACACCCCGGTGGAATCCACAGAATGCCGTGCGGCTTGGCCTGATCCGACGCGATCTTGGCGACTAACCGCGACGAAGCCGCGCCTATGGAGCAGTTCAGCTTAGTCGCCTCCCGGACCGCATCGTGCAACTTATGCGCCGCGGCCAACGGAGGCCCCAGCAGTCTTTCGGTACCGGTCAGATCCAGATAAGCTTCGTCAATCGACGCCATCTCAACTCGGGGCGAAAACTTCTGCAGCACTTCGTAAACGTGATGGGAACACTCCACGTAGCGCTCACGATGGCCCGGGACGAAGATTGCCTGGGGACACAACTTGTAAGCTGTCCGGAGCGGCATGGCCGAGTGCACGCCGAATTTGCGCGCCGCGTAGGACGCCGCAGAAACCACTCCGCGTTCGTTGGCCTTGCCTCCGACCACTACCGGCTTGCCCTTCAGTGACGGATCGAACAATTCCTCCACCGAGACGAAGAACGCATCCATGTCGAGGTGAAAGTAGCTTCTCATGGCCGTTGCGCGATAAACACCCTCGGTATTCCGGCGAGGTCGTTGATGATTTCGACGCCGGTCCATCCCTCGCACATCTCACGCACCGCTTCCGCGTCGCCGAGTTCCATCATAAGCCACCCGCCGGAGCGCAGCAGCCGGCTCGCTTCGGGGATCAGCCGCCCATAAACTGCGAGCCCCTCGTCGCCTCCGAACAGCGCCAATGCAGGCTCATGATCTCGGACTTCGGCTTGCAGAGACGCCCGGTCCCGGCCAGCCACATACGGCGGATTCGAGACCACCACGTCGAACAATCCATCCGCCAGCGCCGCTCCGAGATCGCACGCGATGAACGACACGCGCGCATCCAGTGTCCGGGCGTTTTGCTGAGCGATACCCAGGGCGGCCGTCGATACGTCGGTCGCCACCACCCGAGCCTTAGTTTCCAGCGCCAGCGTTACGGCGATAGCTCCCGAGCCAGTGCCGATATCGAGAATGGTCTGCACCGCGTTGGACTTGGCCAGAGCCGCTTCAACAAGATGTTCCGTCTCAGGGCGGGGAATCAGCACATCCGGAGTCACGCGGAATTCACGCCCGTAAAACTCCTGCCGTCCGGTAATGTACTGCGTAGGTTCACCCTTGATGCGCTGGTGCAGGTAACGTCCGTAGTGGATCCACCACACCTCGATCAATTCGTCTGTACTATGCGCGTAGAGCCAAGACCGGTCATGCCCCGTGGCCCGCATCAGCAGAACTTCTGCCGTCAGGCGCGCCTCGCCAACGTTGGCTTGTTCCAGAAGTTGCTGGCCCTGGCGAAGGGCCGTGCGAACGTCCATCGCCTGTCAGGCGGCCTGGCCGTGCTCTTCGCCACCCTGCTCTTTGAGCTTTTCTGCCTGGAAGTGCGTGGTCAGGGCCTCGACGAACGGCTCCAGCTTGCCTTCCATCACCTGATCGAGTTGATGCAGCGTGAACCCGATACGGTGATCCGTCACGCGATTCTGCGGGAAGTTGTAGGTGCGGATCTTCTCGCTGCGGTCACCGGAGCCCACCATACTGCGCCGCTCGGCTCCAATTTTATCCTGCTGCTTCTGCAATTCCATCTCATAGAGACGCGAACGCAGCACGCGCATCGCCTGCGCGCGATTCTTAATCTGCGATTTTTCGTCCTGGCAGGAAACGATGGTGCCCGTCGGCAAGTGCGTGAGGCGCACGGCCGACTTGGTGGTGTTCACGCTCTGCCCTCCCGGTCCCGAGGAACAAAATGTGTCGATGCGAATGTCTTTCGCCTCTACAGCGATTTCCACTTCATCCGCTTCGGGCAGCACCGCGACCGTCACCGCCGAAGTATGGACGCGCCCCTGTGTTTCGGTGGCCGGCACGCGCTGAACGCGATGCACTCCGGCTTCGTACTTGAGCTGACTGTAAACCTTGTTTCCGCTGATAAGCGCCGTGACTTCCTTCAGCCCGCCCACCGCCGATTCACTCGTCGATGTGACTTCCACGGTCCAGCCGCGAGTCTCAGCGAACCGAGAATACATGCGGAAAATCTCGTCGGCGAACAGCGTGGCTTCGTCGCCCCCCGTGCCGGCTCGGATTTCCAACACCACGTCCTTCTCATCGAGCGGGTCCTTCGGCAACAGTAGGACCTTGAGGTCCTCTTCGATGCGCGTGATCTCCGGCTCCAGGCGCGCCACTTCTTCTTCCGCCATCCCGCGCAGCTCAGGATCCGATTCCGTCAGCATCGGACGCGCTTCCTGCAGATTCCGCGATGCCGTTTTCCACTCGCGGTACTTGCTGACGATCTCGGCCAGTTCGTTATGCGCCTTGCTGACCTTGCGGTATTGCGCGGAATCGCTGATCACCGCCGGATCGGCCATCTGGGCATTGAGGTCCTCGAACTTACGCTCAATGTCGTCGAGTTTTTGCTGGTATTGCATCCGTCAGCTCCGCGGGTTAGGCGATGACCAGTTCGCCGCCCTGCTTGGCTTCTAGCGCCATCGCTCCTTCCAGAGCGTGGATCGCCACCGCGACTTCACTATCGTCTGGCGGCTGTGTGGTGATCCGCTGCAGCCACAGCCCCGGCGCGGTGAGCAGGCCCATCGCGGTCCCTTGGCGCTTGGCAGCGAAGCGAATCAGCTCATAGCTGAGGCCCGTAATCAGCGGCAGCAGCGCGATGCGTCCCAGAAACTTCGCGGCGAACGAATCGAAGGGCAGCAGTGCGTAAACGATCATGGAGATCGTCATCACCACCAGCAGAAAACTGGTCCCGCAGCGCGGATGAAAGGTCACGAACTTCTGCGCGTTATCGATCGATAGCGGCTTGCGCGATTCAAAATTGAAGACCACTTTGTGCTCCGCGCCGTGATACTCGAACACCCGCCGGATGTCCTTCATGCGCGAAATCAGGAACAGAAACGTCAGGAAAATCGCCATGCGGATCAGGCCGTCGGTCATGTTGG
>CAZDGT010000417.1:0-6872 GCA_964504905.1 uncultured Bordetella sp.
CGAAAAACTCACTGGGATTTTCCGACATCCGCAGTCCCAGAAAGTCCTTGATCTGCGTGGACGCGATCAGAAGCGCGATGCCATTCGTGAAGCCGATCACGATAGGCCGCGGGATGAAGCGCACTGCCGCGCCCAAGCCCGTGAATCCCAAAAATAGCAGCATCACACCGGCCATCATCGTGACCATGAACAGCCCGGAGAGGCCTTGCTTTGCCAGGATTCCCGCTACGATGACGACAAACGCTCCGGTGGGCCCGCCGATCTGCACCTTCGATCCGCCCAGAAACGAAACCAGAAAACCACCCACGATGGCTGTGTAGATTCCTGCCTGCGGAGTCACACCGGAGGCGATCCCGAACGCCATGGCCATGGGCAACGCCACCAGGCCAACCGTGACGCCCGCGATCAGATCGGAAAAGAAATCGCGGCGGCGGTAGCCTGGGAGCGTAGTCCACAGCTTCGGCATCCAAGGCAACCAATAAGCCGGGAGGCGTGAAATGTGGGAAGACAATCTGCTCCGATTGTAACGGAACCTGCTAGCGGTCTACTGCTTCTGGTCGTGCATCATCATGCCGTGGCCGGGCATGCTCATCATCATCTCTTCGCCATCCATGAAGGGCATCATCTCCATTCTGTCTTGCATGGTCATGCGGGACATCATCGCCTGATGAAAATCGTGGGGCTTCATGGCCGCGAACTTGGCCCGCTGCTCGTCGGTGAGCACGGCCTTCATCTTGGTGGAAGTCTCGTAGCCCGTGTATAACTGCTGGGCTTTCAGGTTCCCAACATCCTCCAGCAGCTTCTTGACCTGTGCGCCTTTGGATGTCCCTGGGGCGACTAGCGCGTCCAGCTCCTTGCGTTTCGCCGAAATCTTGCTGGAGAAGTCTTTTCCCTTGGCCACCATCTCCTGCTTGAATTGCCGCAATTGAGCGACTTGCTGCGCGGATAAGCCCAACTCCGTCTGCAATTCGGGCAGCAGAAAGGGAGTCATCACCGTCAGATGCATCGCTCCCGCTGCCCCGGAAGGATCTTCATGATTATGAGGGGCTTGTGCGGCCATCCAGCCCACTCCGATAAGTCCCAGGACCGCGGTTCCGCATATCAATCGTAGTTTGTTCATAACTGCCTCTTTCCCTTAAGAACGTTGCACGCGCGTCGCCAAGATCACCAGCAGCGCCATCAAGTACAGGGCGCCGCCGAATAGCAGAGTCATCCGCAGCCCAGTGTAGATGGCAAGCACGATAGCTCCGCCCGAGCCTAGAACGCTGGCTGCGGCGTTCAGTGACCACGCCCAGCGCACCGACGGCGAGTGGCGCTCTTCGAGACGGCGTAGGCCGCTGGGGAAGGGCATCCCCATCAGGAATGCCGCTGGGGCGATCCCCAGCGCGGTGATCAGCATCTTGCCGGGCAACGGCCAGGAAACCGCACCTGCCGTGATAGCGGGCGCTGTGAACGCCAGCAACGCTACCAATACTGCGACTCCCGCAAGAACCTGCATCAACCTTGCGTCGTTGTCCGCGATCACGCGCCCGCTCCAGAAGCTGCCCGCGCCGCTTGCCACCAGCATGGAGAAGACGATCACCGTGAGCGCGTAGGTGGGATGCCCCAGCAAAAGCACAAACTTCTGAATCAGCGCGACCTGGATCAGGATGTACCCGGCTCCCAGGCACAGGAAGTACATCAGGAACACAAACACGCCTTTTTGCCGCGGCAAGCGAGTTCCCAGCACCAATCGCGGCAGGATCAAGATCAGCAGAGTCGCGCCGATACTCACCGCGACCAAGGCGAATAGCAGGGGAATCGCACGGTTCACCTTGTAATCCGCGCTCTCCGTGCTGGTGGTGGTCAAGAAGTTCCACAAGTCTCGCGGCTGCACCGTATAGAAGAAAAATGGACGGTCGTCGCCGACGGGAGAGACGTCATAGCGGTAGCCGCGCCAGAAAGCGGGCGGATCGTTGGTCGTCAGCAGTTGGGCGAACGCGCTGCCGGAACCCGTAGTCCCCTCTCCGGGCAGGTAAACCGCCTCCATTTTGGTCTCGGAGAGCAGTTGCTTCGCGCGCGCAATATCGCTGTCGGTAAATGGCTTGCGCGAGATCAGGACAGTATCTTGCGCACCCCAGCCATACAATTTGGACGTGTCGTCGCGCACCACCATCACGTGCCGCGCTGGGTTCGTTTCGTCGAGGCGCGCGAGCGCATCCATCGCTAGCGTGATCAGCCGCAGCGATTCGCGCGGCGGATCGAATCCCCAGCGCGTGAACGTCAACATCCCGTCATCGGTTAGGTGCGTCAAGTAATCGTAGAAAGCGTCGGTGGTGTAAAGATTGTTCTCCGAGAGCGCGAAGGCACCGGCCGCCGTGGACGCCCAGGTATCCACCAGCGTCGCTTGCAGAACCTGATATTTTTCCGTGGTGCGCCGCACGAAGGAGCGTCCGTCCTCAATCACCAGACGCACTTCGGGTCGAAAGTAGAGTCGGTGGCTCTCAGCGGCGAACCGCTCGCGCATGATCTTGTTGGCGATGATGGGGTTGATCTCCACCGCTGTGATGTCGCGGCTGCCGGATGACAGAGCCCGTGCGACATCGTAGCCGCCACCCGCTCCGATCACCAGCGTCTTCGCTCCAGGACGCAAAAAGTACGGAAACCCCGGCCCGCCGTGCGACAGATCGCGGCGCTCGTTGTCGGTGAGGTGGTCCCAGTCTTTGTCGGCTAGCGCAGTGGCCGCATCCGCGTCGATCACTATGCTGGTGTAGCCGCGATCCGTGGTGACGCCTACGCGCGAAAAGCTGTTCCAGGCAACGAACTTTTCGGGTGGCAGCTTCTCGCCCTTGGCGACACGCACATCCAGCATGTGAACACGTCCATTCACCACCATCAGCACCACCATCAGCAGCGCGACCAGCACGGCCGCCGCTCGTCGCCGAAAATTCCCCGCCTGATGAAACCAGATGGCCGCAGCGATGCCGTAGAACACTCCCGCGGCGATCACGGTGTTGGGTCCGCCAAAGACATTGAGAAACGGAATCAGCACCAGACATCCGGCAGCCGCACCCGCAAGGTCGAAGAAATACGCGCGATCGACACGTTCGATCGCCTCAGAGACAGCAATCGAAACCGCGGTTCCCGCCAAAAAGAAGGGTAGAGCGCTGGCGACGTAGACGGCCGCTAGCGTGCCGTAACCTAACTCACTGGGGCGCGACAAAATGAACCACAGCGACGCCACAACGCACAGCGCATTCGTAAGCCCTAACACGCCGAGCTTCGTATACAAACGGCCTGGACGCTCTACGACGACGTAGGAAAATACGCCGCCCGAGCCTAGTCCGAAGAGCGCTATCGAAATTGCCAGAAAAGCGAAGTGGTAGTAGAACACCACCGAGAAGATGCGTGTCAGCGACAGTTCCAATATCAATGTCGCTAACGTCGTGATGCCCAGGCCCAGATAGAGCTGGTTCCAGCGGACGGGGTCATTGACATTCTGGCTTGCGGAACGAGTTACAGAACTGATGCGGGACAATCCTTTACTGTAGCAATCTGGACTACGCTAGAACTATGAAGTGGACCACGATTGTCTCTATTCTCCTTCTGGCGGGCTTTATCGGAGCCCAGGAGCCCCTCAGCCCGCCGGCGAACACCAGCGCCACCATCGGCGGCAAGAAACTAACCATCGCCTACTCCGCGCCCTTCATTCGCGGGCGCAAAATCATGGGTGGGTTGGTGCCCTACGGGCAGGTATGGCGCACTGGCGCGGATAACGCCACCACTTTCCAGACCGATGCCGATCTCGACGTAGGTGGATTGAAAGTGCCCAGGGGCACGTACACGATTTACACACTGCCGGGCGCCGCAGAGTGGCAACTCATCATCAACAAGCAGACCGGCCAGTGGGGCACGGAATACAATCAGCGGCAGGATCTTGGACGGGTGAAGATGACGATGGCACAGACTCCGGCTCCGGTTGACAAGATGAAAATTGAACTGCTGCCGGCGGGCGGCAACAAGGGCTTGCTCAAAATAGCCTGGGAACGGACTGAGCTATCGGTTCCTATTACGGTGCTATAGGAGGTAACCATGACGCGACGAACGTTCTTCGTATCCGGCCTGGTATCAGGTGCTGGTCTTGCCACTCTGGCCGTTCCCGCCAACGCCCAGGCGAGCCCGCCGAAAGTCGCTAACGGTATCGTCGGCGGCAAAGGCATCACTATCAACTATTACTCGCCTTCCATGCGCGGAAGAAAAATCTTTGGCGGGTTAGTGCCGTATGACCAAGTCTGGTGCCCTGGCGCCAACTGGGCCACGTCGATCACCTCTCTGGATGCGGGCCTCGAGATCGGCACGATGAAACTTGGATGGGGAAGCTACGCGATCTGGGTGCTGCCGAACGAGAATGAATGGCAGGCAATTATTAACAGCGACTCCAAGGCGTTCCATCTGAGTCACCGCTCGGACAAAGATCTCGGGCGCATCAAAATGAACCTGAAGGCGCTGGATCAGCCGGTAGAGTCGCTGACTTTTGAAGTCCGCAGCGATGGCGGCAACAATGGGACCGTCGCCCTGATCTGGGAAAAGACCGAAGCGTCGTTCCCGTTTTCCGTCGTGCCATAGGTGGAATACCTTAGCTCGCCCGGGAAACTCCCTATCTTTAATACCTCTCGTTAATCATTAAGGAACGCGCGACCGATCTAAGCGTTGTATGCGATCTGCGTTAGTATCGTGTCTGCTCTTCGGTTCGTCGCTGCTTGCCGGCGCCGATATCCGTGGAGTCATTCGCATCGAACGCAAGTTAACTCGCCATAACGTTACTGCTTCCGCCGGAATGTATCAGCGAGGCGCGGCCGTCGAGTTGGGAACAGACCCCGAAGACAACCCTTTGGCGTTTGAGCGTTCTCACGTGGCGGTCTATATCGAGAACGCCCCGCTGTCCTCGCCGGCAGAAGGCATCAAAGCGTCCATGGAGCAAAAAGACCGGCGCTTCGTGCCGGATCTGGTGGTGATTCCCGCCGGTTCTACAGTTTCCTTCCCGAATTTCGATCCCATCTTCCACAATGTCTTCTCGTTATCCAAGGCGAAGAGCTTTGACCTAGGGAACTATCCCAACGGGCAGACGCGAGTGGTGACTTCTCGTCGCCGGGCACGATTGCGGTGTATTGCCACCTGCATTCGAATATGGCGGCGACCATCGTGGTGGCTCCCAGTCGCTGGGCCGTGCGGGCCGAGGGCAGTGGCGCCTTTGCGCTCAAAGACGTGCCCCCCGGAACCTACACCGTCGTCGCATGGCACAAGGCCGCGGGAACATTCCGTAAGACTGTGACGATCGGTGGTGAAAAGGATGCGGAAGTAGGCTTCACGCTTCCGTACGTCGATTCCACGGACAGCAAACCCATCGCCCACAGGTGAGCAATGCGGTTCGCCACACGCACTTTTCTGAGCTCGTTTGTCCCCGTCGCGGTGCTGCTCACAGCCAGCTTTTGGGCGGTGAGAGCTTCGGTGATTGAGACCGTTCGCAACGGCTTGCGGTCGTCAGTGCGGGACAACCAAGTCGCGCTGGCACGCGAGCAAGCGCGAAACGAGGCGCGTGACAGAAAGCTGCTGCAAGGAGTTGCGGAAAATCCCACGCTGAAGGCAGGCCTGCAATTGTTGGCTACGGAGCCGAGTGCAAGGGACCAGGCCCGCAATACCGTACAGGATCAACTGAGCGAAATCTGCGATTCTCTGAACTTCGATTTCATCATGGTCTCCGGCGCGCACGGAGAGCCTCTCGCCGCCGTGGTGCGTTACGCCGGAGGGTTCGCCCCCCTTAAGCTTGACCAGTTGCAGACACCTGAGCAGGGTTTCTTTTCGGCCGATGACCGCCTTTACGAAGTCAATTCTGTGCCCATCCATGAGGCTGGGGCCCAAGTGGCCATGCTTACCGTAGGTGGACGGTTCGACATTTCCCGTTTTGGCGCTCCCGCTGTGTTGCTGCACAAGGGCTCCGTGATCGCAGCGCAAGCACGGGATGTTGCTCCCACGCAGATTGAGAAAGCGCTGGCGGCATGCTCGCCTGCCACAGAGTGCGAATTGCGCATACAAGATCAGGCATATCTGTCGCTCCCTCTCGGCCTCACCCCGGGAGCCCGCGGAGATAGCTACGTCTTGCGTACTCTCCAGAACGTGGATGCGGCCAGTGCGCCGCTGCAAGCCGTACTGCGTAAGTTGTTTCTGGTCGCTGGACTGGTCGCGCTGGCAGCGATGCTGGTGATCAGTGCCGTCGCTTCACAGTCGATCGCGCGGCCGCTGGCGGACGTGGCGGCCTACCTGCGGCTAAGCAGCGCTACGGGAGAGTTGCCCGAGTTCCCCGATAACCCCGGCGGCGTGCAGGAAATCCGGGATCTTGCTCGGGGCTTTAACGACGCCGCGAAAGCGGTTCGCGAGGGCCGTGAGCGTCTCACGCGGGCGTACGTGCAATTCGTCGGGTCTCTAGCGCAAGCCCTGGATGCCAGGGATGCGTACACCGCGGGCCACAGCCGGCGCGTGAGTGAGTATTCCTACGCTATTGCCAAAGCCATGAGTGTTCCAGAGCAGGATCTCGATACGATCCGTG
This sequence comes from uncultured Bordetella sp., assembly GCA_964504905.1. Classification (GTDB taxonomy): domain Bacteria; phylum Acidobacteriota; class Terriglobia; order Bryobacterales; family Bryobacteraceae; genus Palsa-187. The sequence continues at coordinate 6,584 of CAZDGT010000417.1, forward strand.
TTGGCGCGTTGCTACACGACCTGGGCAAGATTGGCATCTCCGATTTGGTTCTGCAAAAGCCGGGACGCCTGACGCCCGAAGAGAACGAGTTGATTCGGCAGCATCCCGTCATCGGGAAGCGGATTCTGGAAAACGTACAAGGCCTGGAAGCCTACCTGGGCATCGTGGAACTGCACCACGAAAACCTGGATGGCACGGGTTATCCACATGGCTTGAAGGGCGAGGAAACGCCGCTGCTGGCGCGAATCGTGAAAGTCGCTGATGCTTACGACGCCATGACCTCGGACCG
>CAZDGT010000418.1:0-1689 GCA_964504905.1 uncultured Bordetella sp.
AGGCCCTTGTGTCGGGGGCAGTGGAGCGCGGTGGATTGTATGGGCCGGATGATCTGTTGGCGCTGCTGCGCAAGGGGGCGATGCGCCTATGGGTTGCCGGATCGAAAGAGCGTGGGGCCGAGGCCTTGGCGATAACAGAAATTCTTCAATATCCCCGTGCGCTGACGTTCAACATTCTGATTTGCACTGGACAGGATCGCAGCCGGTGGTTCTCGCATCTTCGCACGATGGAAGATTGGGCGCGCGAGAACGGCTGTAGTCGCATGACCGCCCTAACGCGCAAGGGATGGGCAAAGGACATGGCCGACTACAAGCTGACGCATTACGCCTGGGAGAAGCAGCTATGAGTCTTGGTGGCGGTGGCAATAGCGTTGCACAGCCGGTCGGTCAGTCGGTCACTACGACCAGTTCGACCCCGTGGGAAGGCCAGCAACCATACCTGAATCAGGTCTTCCAGCAGGCGGAGGGACTGCGTTCGGTCCCGATGTCCTTCTATCCGAACGCCACTTATGTACCGCAATCGAATCAGACGCAGGACGCGCTGGCTGCGGTAGAAAACCGCGCGCGCACCGGCTCGCCGCTGCAGGCAGCCGGCAATCAGCAGATGATCGACACGATCAACGGGAAATTCCTGGACCCGTCGAGCAACCCGTGGCTCGAAGCGACCTACAAGCGCGCGGCCGATCCGGTAGTTCGTGCTTACCGGGACGCCGTTTCTCCCGGCACCGACGCGAATTTCATCAAGTCCGGCCGGTACGGTTCTGGCCTCTACGCCAACATGAAATCGAACCAGGAACAGGACTTGGGCCGCACTCTAAGCGACCTCGGCACGTCGATTTACGGGGGCGCTTACGAAAGCGAACGTGGGCGACAGCAAGAAGCCGTTGGGGCGGCCCCACAGTATGCCGCGGCGGATTACCAGGACGCGGCGCAATTGCAGAATGTCGGGCAGCAACAGGAGAGTTATGCCAATCAGCAGCTTCAGGACGCGATGAACCGCTTCTATTATAACCAGCAGGAGCCGTGGACGCGCCTGGGCAACTACGCATCGCTGGTGCAGGGAAACTACGGACGGACGGATACTACGTCGCAGCCGATTTACCGCCAGCCCAGCAACACGCTCGGCACCGCTATCGGCGGCCTGGGCGCGCTCGGCACATTGGCCAGCGGCGTCGCGCCGTGGGCCAAGTTTTTCTAGGAGTCGCATAGATGGCCGGCATCCTCGACTTCCTCAATTCTCCCTGGGACCCGACAGGCGGCGATTGGGAAACCAAGGGCAGTGGCCCCGCGCAATGGGAACAGCCGGGGTTCAAGCGATCCGACCAACTTGGCTTGCTCGGCCGTGCGCTCATGGGTTTCGGCGCTGGCATGAACAGCGGCCAGCGCGGGGTTGTGAATAACGGCGGCGTCCTCACGCTGATGCCCTCGACCAATTGGGGCGGCGGGTTTGCCGGGATGTCCGACGCCTATTCCCAGGGCATGAACGATCTGACCAAGCGCGCGCTGACCGGATCGACCCTGAAGACCCAGGGATTGAACCAGAAGAAGACGCAGATGGAGATTGACCAGGCCCAGAAGCAGCAGGGCGCGCGAGACGAGTTCGCTGCGGCGATGCAGTCGGGCGATCCGGCGCGGATCGCGGCGGCGCGGGCGAATTTCAATCCCGAGGCCCAATATACCGAGACGCTT
>CAZDGT010000419.1:0-17425 GCA_964504905.1 uncultured Bordetella sp.
AGGCAGCCAGTTCTCGCTCCAGGAATTTCACGATAGTTTTCTGAAACAGGGCTTCCCGCCAATCAAGATCGTACGCAAGGCGATGCTTGGAAACGATTCGCCGACGCTCTAAACCACTACTTCGATGGGCACGGGCGGCAACTTACGTCGCCCGATGTTCAGATGCAGGTGATGCAGGCCAGGGCCGACGTGTTCAGGCAGGCGGAAGTTCACCTGATAGCGCTGCGGGCGCGGATCCATGCAGACTTTTTCGAGATCTTCCACCGGCTGTCCGCCCATCCAGACTTCGAGATCGAAGGGACGTGCGATTTCCTCCAGCGTCAGCCTCACCATGCGATTCTCAATCCGCCGCGGCGCCGCCATGATCCGCGGAATCGGAGGACCGGGAGGAATGATGCGCAGCGTCGCCGGCTCCGATAGCGGCCGATCCAGCCACAATAGTTGAACAGGAAGCAGGCCCGTCGCCTCCAACTCCGGCAGTTCCACACGAATCCGCTGCCAGCCCTCGCGGTCCGCAGCGCCGATGGAAGTGACCGTACCGAATGAACTGCCTACCGTGGCGCGTAAATGATTCAGCCCGGCATCGGGCGGAAGATTCCCGGCACGAATAGAGATGGCCGCGAAGCGGCCGCGACATGGGGCGACTGGCTCAAAGCTGCTGGCATTTGTAATTTTGTGGATGGTCACGGGAAGCGTGTCGCCCAGCGCAGCGATCTTTTCCTCCAGGCCGGCGCCCCAGCCTGGTGGTTGCTTGCGCCAGGTAGTCCACATGGACTGCGTGGAAACTCCCTCCAACGCCAGCACCTGAAAATCGTGAGTCTGGGCGAATTCCAAAAGCTCGTGCGAAGTGAAGCGGGCGCCCGTCCATTGATCGTAGGCCTGGCTACCCGTGGAGCCGTTGAACTGCAATCGCGCCAATCCACCGGGCCGCATCACGCGGTGGATCTCACGCAGGAAGGCGACCACCAGCTCCTGGCTCGGAATGTGGGGAAACAGGTCGAAGGAGTAGACGAAATCAAACGACTGGTCCCCGAAATCCTCCAGACTAGTTCCGTGGATTTCGCGCGGGCGCGCATTGGGAAGGTCCTGCAGATTCTCGCGCGCCTGCCGGACCAAATCAGCCGAGACATCCACGCCGTGGATCTCGAGGAAATGACGGCTCATGGGCCGCATCAGGCGGCCGGGACCACAGCCGATTTCAAGAGCGCGCCAATTGCCTCGCTCTTCCGATTTCGCGCGGCGGAGCTCAGTTTCCAGATCGTTGATGACGCCGGTGGCTATCGCCAGGAAATCGGCGTCGCTCTGGCTCCTGCGCCCAAAGGCAACGTAGAAGCTGGCGTCAACTGTGTGATCTGGGCGCTCTGAATCGGGCACGGAGGCTACTTACGGCTGGAGTAGCGATCGAGTTCGCTGAGCAACGCAGCGGCGGACTTAGGCGCTGTCACCGATCCGCCTACGATTTCCCGATTCTTTATCGGTTTGCCATAGAGGTCCTGGTTCCAATCCTCGTCTTCGCGCAGTGTCGCGCCATTGAGTGCGATACCTGCGAACAGCCCGCGCGCACGCGACCACGTAAGAATCTCGGCAGTCATCCGGGCATCGGTTTCGGCTTGCGCGACGCGTCCCACGGGGCCTGCGGCAACCGTTGCGTCACCCCCGAGGGTGAATTGAGTCGACAGCAGACGGTCCACGCCTCTCTCATTCATCACTAGCATGAAGACGTCCATCTCGGAACCGCCGATCTGGAAGCCGACGCTGCCGCCCTCGATGCGAATGGCACCGGGAGCCGACCAGCCGACGCCGTCTTTCTTGCGGCAAGAAAGGAAGCCGCGGCCGTATTTGCCGCCGACGATGAAGGCGCCCTTCTTTAGATCGGGAACGATTACGATGCACTCAGCCTTATTCAAAAGATCCTGCGGGATCGATTTGTCGGGGATTCCCATCACATCTTTGAAGGCCGCGGCAGCGCTCTGCAAGCGCTTAGGCGCATCGGAAGCGGCGGAAGCCGTGAAAGGCAACAGTGTCGCGCCGGCAAGCAGCGCGGCAAGCATTTTGGTTCTCATGGAAGAGCCTCCGGTCTTGTGGATTACTAGAACTAATGATGCCAGATTTGGGGATCGCGTTACAGGCTTTCCTGCTTCAGGCTTCCTTTTCCATGATGCTGGACACTTCGGCGCTGCGCACTCCATAGACGCGGCGGATCACGCGGCAGATTTCAGCGGCGACGCGTTCGGGCCTTTCCTTATCTTTTTGCGACTCGGGCAAGTCCAGCTCAACCTTCAAGTAAATATGGGTCCGCGCCATTTCCCGATGATACGATAGAGGTGTCAAGCGGTGAATATCCCCTGTAAATTGTGCGAAAAACGCCGTGCGCGTAGGCATTGTCCGGGTGTCAACGGCGAAATTTGCCCGCAGTGCTGCGGTGAGCAGCGCGAGAACACCATCGATTGCCCGCCGTCCTGCGATTACTTGAAAGAAGCGCGCTTTCATGAGCAACCACCGCCGGTGCCGCCCGAGCAAGTACCGAACCAAGACGTCCGCTTGAGTGAAGGGTTCCTGGTTGAGATGGAGTCGCTGGTGTTCACCCTCGCCCTGGTCTTGAAGCGTGCCATGGAAACTGTCAAGGCGGTGGATTTCGACGCGCGCGAGGCACTGGATGCGGAGATTCGCACCTATCGCACGCTGCAATCGGGCTTGATTTTTGACACTCGCCCGCCCAATCCCTACGCCGCGGAGATTCAGCAAAACCTTCGCCGGGCAGTGGAAGAGTTGCGCAAGCAGTTACTGGAACAGAAGGGCATGCACACGCTGCGCGACGCCGATGTGCTGGGCGTGCTGGTGTTCCTGCAACGGCTGGAGATGCAGTATAACAACGGACGGCGCCGAGGGCGTGCGTTCCTGGATTTTCTGGCGAGCTACCTGCCGGAAACTCCCAGTCCCGCGGTGCTGGTCTGAGGAACAATCGTCTGAAACAAACGGGCTACATCGTGTTTGGACACGGCTCGACTGTAGAATCGGCCAATGATGCCGTGCGTGCCATGGGCTCGGAGCTAGCGCGCCGCGAGGAGTATGAGGCAGTAGAAACGGCGTTCCTTGAAGGGGGAAAGCCCGACCTGCGCGGAGCTGTTGAAGTTTTATTGGACGCGGGTGTTCGGCATGTGATCGTGATTCCGTACTTCCTGACCTTGGGGATGCACTTGCAGCGCGACCTGCCGCGCCTGGTGGATGAGATTCGCGCGCTGCATCCCGGCCTGGAGATACAGGTGACGCCACCGCTAGACGGGCATCCGGCTCTGATCGATGCCTTGCTGGGACGTGCGCGCGAAGCGACCGAAGGGAAATTAGGTGCAGGCCAAGCTGATTGAGTGGACGGAGATCGCTCCGGGAGTGCGGCACTTTACTTTCGAAGCGACGCAACTGGAGCGCCTGGACTTCATCCCGGGGCAATTCGTGTCGCTTACCGATTCCGTGAATAGCCGGGCCATCACGCGTGCATATTCGATCGCTTCACCTCCCGGCGGTGGTACCCGCTTTGAATTATGTCTAAACCGCGTGGATGACGGCGTTTTTTCGCCTCATCTGTTCGGACTTTCCGCTGGGGACACGCTGGAGATGAAGCCGCCGCTCGGCACGTTCACGCTGCGCGAACCGCTGCGCGATTCGGTGCTGATAGCAACCGGGACCGGCATCGCGCCGTTCCGTTCCATGCTGAAAGTCGCGCTCCGGCCGGATTCCCCGGCGTTCACCCTACTCTTCGGCGTGCGCCACGAATCGCATCTGTTGTATCGTCAGGAATTCGAAGAAATGGCCCGGCTCTTTCCGCAATTCCGCTTCTGGCCAACGTTGACCCAACCGGGTCTGGATTGGACCGGGCGTGCGGGCCGCGTGCAGGCTCACCTTACCGACGCTATCGGTGAGCGAAGAGATATCGACGTGTATCTTTGCGGCTTGAAACCCATGGTGGACGATGTTCGGCAGATACTGAAGAGCATGGGCTTTGACCGCAAGCAAATCCGCTACGAGAAATACGACTGATGGCCCGCACGATTTCACTCGCTTTTGCTCTGGTGTTCATCTTTGCCGCGGTGGCTGGGATCATGGTGAAGGTCCTGCCTTCTCCGCTTCGCGACAGCGACTACCTGATCATCGGCTCCGTAGCGACGATGGTGTCCCTGCTGATCTTGTTCGTGCTGTTGATCGTAACTTCCGGAAAAGCCTCAAACGTGTTTTTCAAGCGGCGACAGAAAAAATAGGGACGAAATAGCCGCTTGGGCTGACTTTCGCGATCTCTTATCGCGCCTGCCTCAGTTCCACTTGCTTATAGACAGCGCGGGCATCATTGAATGTCGGGAAAGCCATGCCGGGGAGCTTCGCAGCCGCCGTGCCCGTAGCCACGCCCCAGCGCAACGCTTCTGAAAATGACTTCTTCTTTTCCATGCTCCAGGCGAATGCCGCGCCCAGCGCGTCCCCCGCGCCAATGGGACTCAAAGCATCAATGCGTGGCGGCAGTGCCTCAAATACGCCCTCGGGCGACGACCCGATGGCCCCCCGCGCGCCTAACGAAAGGATCACGCACTCGGGCCCCATCGCCTGCATCACGTCCACCGCTTCCAGACACTGTCCCCGAGTGATCAGCGCGCGGCTCAACAGACGCTCGGCCTCATGCTGGTTGGGCATGATGACCGTCGGCTTGGCCTCCAGTGCATGTTGCAGCGCCTCACCATCGGTATCCAACAGAGTCTTGACGCCATGGCTCTTGGCCATCTCAATGATTTCGCAATAATAGTGCGGCGAGACACCAGGCTGAATGCTGCCGCAAATCATGAGCCACTGCGTCTTAGGAAGGCGGGCTTCCACCTTCTTTTTGATTTCCTTGAGTTCACTAGTTTCGAGCGGCAATCCCCGCTCATTCAATTTGACGGTAAGGCCATACTTGTCCGATAGCGTCAGATTCGCGCGGCTCTCCGCCTTCACAGGTACTACGTCATAGGGAAAGCCCAGGGCAGATAGCAGCTTCTCGATCCTCTCTCCCGCCCCGCCACCGGCTGTAAGCACGGCGACTGTCTTACCGCCGAAGGAATGAATCACCTGCGACGCGTTGATGCCCCGCCCTCCCGCGGCTTCGCTGCGGTCGAGGATGTAGCCGCGGTCCTCAAACACAAGCCGGTCCGCAGTAATAATGCGATCGATGGCTGGATTAATGGTGAGAGTGAGGATCAAGCTAACATGGTAACCTGCCCGGGCAAGATCAGTCCCCTTCGCAATTTCGCGCGCTGGCCGCGTTGGCGTGCGTGTGTATATTCTGGGGAACAACCTATCTGGGCATCCGCGTCGCGCTGGAGTCATTCTCGCCGGCCATGTTGATGTGCTTGCGTTATTTGATCTCCGGCGGGGCTCTCCTCATCGGCGCGTTGATCGCCGGAGCGCAATTTCCCACATCGCGCGAAGCGTGGCGGACCGCATTTTACGGGCTGCTGACCATTGCCGTGGGAACGGGCGCCCTGGCCTACAGCGAGCAATGGATCCCCAGCGGCATGGCGTCACTATTCGCCAGCCTCCAGCCCTTCTGGCTGGTAGGCGTGGAAGCGCTCATGCCGGGAGGCGATCGCCTCCACTGGCCCTCGATTGGCGGAATGTTGGTGGGTCTCGCGGGAGTCGCCTTGCTGATGACGCCGGGATCGAGTGATCAGAATGTAAGCATACAGGCGGTGCTGGGCGGTTTCTTTTTGATGCAGTTCGGCGGGCTGCTGTGGTCGATCGGCTCTATTGCGCAACGGCGGATGGGAGGGCGCGCGCATCCCTTCGTAAACGGCGGAGTGCAGCAATTGGCCACGGGAGTCGCGTTTGCCATCCCGGCTTTCTTGGACGGGCGGCATGAAACCTGGGACGCCAAAGGCATGCTCGCAATCGTGTATCTGGCCGTCTTCGGTGGAATCATCGGTTACAGTGCGTTCATTTACTCCATGCAGCATCTGCCCGTTGCACTAGTTTCGATTTACACCTATATCAATCCGATAGTGGCAGTGGCATTGGGATGGTGGGTCTACCGCGAGCCCTTCGGCTGGCGCGAAGCCGTCGCGATGGTCGTGATCTTCGTGGGTGTCACGATTGTGAAATGGACTACGGCCCGGACCCAGCGGCCGGAGGAAGTTTCAGTCCCGATCGAGTAGTTTGGCGCCGAGGGACCCGCCAAAGGTCGGCAGCAGCGTCAGGAACACAAATGATTCCAGCAGCGCTTTCGTGATTCCCGCAGCGGTCTGAATCTCTTTCAAAGCTTGCACTACTTCAGGCTTCGTAGCGCCCGCTTGCTGGCGAACGGCGTTGGCCAGCTCGGGATTGGTCAGCATCGCAGCAAAGGCGGTGAATAAAAGCGTAGTGATCAAAAAGCCAAAGATCCCGGATAGCCAGCCCAGGTGGGCGCCATTCGCCATGGAGAGCCGCTGTCCACTTTTGCGCTTGTAGAGATGTACGGCAAAGACTCCCGACGCAATGGGCGCCAGAATCGCCATCACCTGCAATCCGGGTAATTGACCCAGGAGCACGAATAGGCAAAGGCCCAGCGCCCCTGCCATTAACGCCACGCGCACGGCCAGCCCATTGCGGAAGCCAATACGGACCGGAGTGGGCGGAGCCAGCTCGATGATTGGCAGCGGAGGCGGCGGCTCCGCTTCTTCGACGAAGACGGGTTCGTCCCGCTGCGGCTTGCCACACTTATGACAGAATCGCGAGTCGGGGAGGAGTTTCGCGCCGCAAGTACAAACGTCAGGCACGACTCCAGTGTGCCACGTTATGCTGAGACTTGCGATGTCCACCACTGTAGCCGCCTCCGTAACCATAGCCGACATTCGAGCCGCCGCCGAACGCATCAAACCCATCATTCGGCGGACGCCGGTCATGAATTCCCACTCGTTTGACCGCGAAGCGGGCGTCGAAACCTTCTTCAAGTGCGAAAACATGCAGAAGGGGGGTGCATTCAAAATTCGCGGCGCGGCGAATTTTATCTATTCGATCCCCGAGGCGGATCGCGCACGCGGCGTAGTGGCGTTTTCCTCGGGCAATCACGCGCAGGCGGTGGCAATCGCGGCGCAATCCCTGGGAATCCAGGCGACCATCACGATGCCGCTGGACGCGCCTCGCGCCAAGGTAGCGGCAACGCGAGCGCGGGGAGCGCGCATTGTCAACTACGACCGGTTTCGCGAGGATCGTGTCGCGGTGGGGAAAAAACTGGCCGAGGAAACCGGAGCAACGCTGGTGCCTCCCTACGACCATACCTGGACGCTCGCCGGCCAGGGCACGGCCGCCCTTGAACTTGTAGAAGAGGTGCCGGATCTGGACGCCATCGTGGTTTGCATTGGCGGTGGAGGGCTGATGTCGGGAAGCGCCCTCGCGGCCAAAGGCCTGCGGCCAAAGATTCGCGTGATTGGCGTGGAGCCGCTGGATGGGAACGACACTTACCTGTCGCTACAAGCAGGCAAGCGCATCGAAATCCCGCCGCCCGGCACCATCGCCGATGGATTGCGCTCCCAGATCCCGGGCGAGCTGACGTTCCCGATTATGCAGCAGTTGGTGGATGAAATCGTCTTGGTGCGCGAAGAAGAGATCGGCTCCACGCTCAAGTTTTTGCTCACGCGTTTGAAAATCTTGACGGAACCGAGCGGCGCAGTTTCGGCCGCGCCGGTATTTTTCAAGAAACTGCCGCCGGGCCTGAAACGCGTCGGCGTCATCCTGTCGGGTGGCAACGTAGACTACGAACTGCTCGCCAGTCTTTAGAATTAAAAAATGATCTGGTTCGCTCTCGCACTGTTCCTTTTCGCCAATCCGTTTTGGCAGACGAAGCCGCTAACGGAGTGGACCGACGTCGAGCTCTCGCATTTCATGGCGAATTCTCCGTGGGCACAAATGGCGGGGGAGCCGGGGAAAGCCCAGGTGGGCCGGAACGCGGGGCAAGTCCAGCTAGTACCGGTTTATCTGGCGACGGCAGGGCCGATAGCGAAGGCCATTGCCGAACGCGACCGTCGCATTGAGTTGCGGCGTCCCGGAACCGCTAAGGCGCTGGCGGAGGATCCCTTATCCGAGGAGCGCGCCGCCTGGTTCGCCGACCATCGCGAGCGCTACATCATCGTCGCCGCGCGCGTCGGCAATAATGATGCCTTTGCAAGCGCCGCCGAGACGCGGCGCATGGAGCAGGATAGCGCCATGGACCTCGGCCGTCTCCGCGTCAAGCTAAGCGCCTCATTCCCACCCACGCGAACCGACCCGCATTTGTATCTGGCGTTTCCGCGCGAGCCAGTGGTGGACTCAGATAAGACGGTAAGCTTCGAGCTCTACCTGCCTGGCGTGCCGGGCCCCTTCCGGACAGTCACGTTCAAACTGAAAGAGATGGTGGTGGACGGGAAGCTGGAGATGTAAGGGAATACCCGGGTTCAACGACGACCTGCGTGGATGGCCTTACGGATTTGCTCGTCGGAGAGAGGCCGCGCTCCACGGCGCTTCGCCATTTCCTCACGGAGTTTCGCAAGATCGTTGACAGCCTCCCGGATCTGCCGCAAGGCGGGACGGTGTTTAGGAATTGAGTGAGCCAGGGGCACTTGGTATTCCATAGTCAATTGCACGTGACAAGAATGCCCGGGCAAACGTCCAGCCTAACTTCAACTAACTTTTCTTCACTACTTGGAAGGGTTACTTTGACCCGTTGCTTCTTGAATCCGTTCGCACTAACTACAATTCGGTAGTTCCCCATCGGCAGATCGGAAAAAACAATTTCGCCTGCAACGTTCGACTGTACCGTTCGAGTCGGCTTGCCATTAGATCCTAAAAGCGCCGCTGATGAGCCGACGACCCGTGCTGCCTGCCAGTCAGTCACGCGAATACGCACACTTCCCGTTTGCGCCGCCAAATCGGAAATCGTCGCCAGCAACGCAACCATCATCACCGCGCGCCGGGGGACGAACGATAAGGTCACTGCGTTATTGTATCAGTTAGCCCGCTTCTTCTACCCCCGCTCTCGTACCACCTCTGCTATACTCAAACTTGGTTCCTAGCCCTTGCGCCTTCGCGGTAGCGTTGCGCGCGTCTAGAAGGAATAAAGATGCCGAAACGCACATTTCAGCCGAACAATCGTAAACGCGCCAAAGTACACGGGTTCCGTGAGCGCATGAAGACCAAGAATGGACGCGCGGTCCTCGCCCGCCGCCGCGCGCGCGGCCGCCACAAACTGACCGTCAGTGACGAGAGAGCCGTCCGGTACGCCAAGGCCACTAGTTAAACCCGCCTCAGGCGGCACGCTGGATTTTCCGCAAGCTTCGCGGATTCTGCGCACCGCCGAATTCAGAGCCGTCTATGATAACGGTATCCGCCTCTCCGGCCCCTTGTTCGCTGCGTTTTGCCTGGCGCGTCCGGACCCGGCACGAAGCAGCGCCCGCCTGGGGCTCACGGTGCCCCGCGCGATTGGCGGAGCGGTGGTGCGCAACCGGATCAAGCGCCGTATCCGCGAGGCGTTCCGCCTGCACCGTGCTGAAATCGGGAGCCAGTGGGACATCGTGGTCAATCCGCGGCGCGCGGCCCTCGGCGCGTCGTTTCCGGAACTTGAAAAGGCCTTGGGGAAGATAATTCAGAAATGCGGACCTTAGTGGTGGGCGTCTTACGTATCTATAAGCGATGGGTCTCCCCCTGCTTGCCTTCGGCCTGCCGCTTCCATCCGACCTGCTCCGAGTACATGATGCAGGCGGTGGAAAAACACGGCGTGGTTCGAGGAGTGTGGCTGGGCACGATGCGCCTGTTGCGCTGCCATCCGTTTCATCAAGGAGGATTCGATCCCGTCCGCTAGCACCGCGCTGGGTATGAAACCGGTATGAAAAAAGAATTGTCCATGGAAGTGCGGCTGCTGATTGCATTCGTGCTGATGGGATTGGTGCTGCTGGTCAGCCAGTATTTCATCAAGCCGGCGCCGACGCCCACTGCTACCAAAGAGGGCGCGGCCAAGAGCGCGCAACCGGTGACTCCGGCGGCGGTCGAAAAACCGGATGCCGTCATTCCGTCCACCGCCAAACAGAGGGCCACGGAAACTGTGGGCGCCGTGGGCGCGGGCAGCGAAGAAACCGTCACCGTGGATACCGACGTTTATCGCGTCGTCTTCTCGAATCGCGGCGCAGGAGTAAAGAGCTGGGTTCTCAAAGATTATAAAGACCACGCGGGCAAGCCGCTGGAGCTGGTGTATCAGCCAGGACTCTCGCGCGTTTCCAAGCCTTTCGCGGTTGAGATTAAGGGGCAGACGCTGGCCACCGATCCCAACACCGCGCTGTTCAAGACCGAACGCTCCAGCGACGGACTCGAAGTTACGTTCGAGTTCTCAGACGGTCGCGCGCTCACCCGGAAATCCTTCCACTTCGCTCAGAAGAGTTACCTGGTCAACGTCACTTCCGAGATTACGCAGAACGGTACGGCAGTTCCCCATTCGCTCACTTGGCGCGGCGGATTCGGTGACCCGACAGTGCGCAATCCGGTTTCGGTACAGCACGCTTTGTACTACGATCTGGCAAACAGCAAACTGCTGCAGAAACAGGCAAGCGATGCTAAAAACGGGCCGGTTTCCGCCAGCGGGCAGTTTTCGTTTGTCGGGATTGAAGATGCCTACTTCACCGCAGTGTTTCTTCCCGGCGACAAGCCTTCGGTGGAGCAGACCACCTACGCCGATCCGGTTCCCGATGCCGACGGTAAAGATGAGAAGCGCGTGGGCGTTGGCGTGGGCGGCGAGGGTCTGAACACGCTCTCGCTGTTCGTGGGACCCAAGGACACCGATCTGCTGCGGAAGGTGAGTCCGAAGCTGGAACAGGTGGTGGACTGGGGCTTCTTCGGCATGATCGCGAAGCCATTGTTCCTGGCTCTTAACTGGACGTCAGACCATTTGGTGCACAACTACGGCTGGTCCATTGTTCTGGTGACGCTGGCGATCAACATGCTGCTGTTCCCGCTGAAGATCACTAGCATGAAGTCTTCGAAGAAGATGCAGGCGTTGCAGCCGCAGATCAAGGCCATCAACGACAAGTACAAGGGCGTTTCTCTGAAGGACCCGCGCAAGAACGAGCAGAACCAGGAAGTGATGGATCTGTATAAGAAGAATGGCGTGAATCCGGTGGGCGGCTGCTTGCCCATGCTGCTGCAACTGCCGTTTCTGTGGGCGTTCTATAAGGTCCTGGGCGTGGCGATTGAGATGCGCGGTTCGCATTGGTTGTGGATCAGCGATCTCTCGCAGCCGGAATCGCTGGCCATTCATCTATTGCCCATCCTCCTAGTGGTCACGCAATTCGTGATGCAGAAGATGACCCCCAGCCCTGGCGTGGACCCGGCACAGCAAAAAATGATGATGTTTATGCCTTTGATGTTCGGTTATATGTTCTACTTTGCGTCGGCGGGCTTGGTACTATACTGGTTAACCGGCAACGTGGTGGGCATCGCTCAGCAGTGGCTTTTGAACAAGACCATGCCCGCTCCCGCAGTGGAGCCGCCAGTCGTAATCAAGAAGGGCAGGAAATAAATTTTGGCCCAAAAGAAATATACGGTCGCCGAAACTGGACCGCGCATCGATCAATTTCTCAAACAGGTCTTTAGCCTGGCGGGATTTCAACTGGCATTTACAGTGGCCGAAGGCGAGACCCCGCACCCCGATTTTGAGAATCCCGACCTGATGGTCCGCTTCACGGGGACTGATGTCGACTTGCTGCTCGGTAATAAGGCGGAACTGTTGCTGGCGCTGGAACAGTTGACCATGGAAGCCATCGGCATGGCTCCCGAAGAGCATTCGCGGATCTGTTTCGACGCCAACGACCGCCGCATTCTGCGGATCGAAGAGCTGCGCATGAGCGCCCAAGCCGCCGCCGACCGTGTCAAGAAGTCGCGCCAGCCATTTCACTTCAGCCCCATGAATAGCCGTGAGCGGCGCATCCTGCACCTTGCCCTGCGCGATGAAACCGATGTGCGCAGCGAAAGCGTGGGGGAAGGTCCCATTCGCCAGGTGGTTATCGTGCCCGCCGAGATGAAGACGCTGCCTGAACCGGTGATTCCGCCGAAACCGCGTCCGGAGCTGGATTCATCGGGAGGCCGCCCGGGATTCCGCGATCGAGGCCGGGGCGGGCGCGATGGCGATCGACGCGGTGGTCCTCCACGGGGCGGTTCGCGCGGCCCGCGCCGAGATCACCGTTAGTAAGCCGAGTAAGTGAACCTGCACGACACGATCGCCGCGGTTTCAACGCCGCCGGGGCGCGGCGGTATCGGCATCGTGCGTCTCTCCGGACCCAACGCGCGCGCTACCGCCGAAAGCATGCTGCGGTTTCCCGGGACCGAGGGGAGTCCGCCTTGGAAATCTTGGTCAGCGGTGCTTGCGGAGCTTCCCGATGCGTCCGGGCATGCTGTGGATCAAGTTGTGGTCACCTATTTCGCTGCGCCGCGTTCCTACACCGCCGAAGATGTGATCGAGATTTCCTGCCACGGCGCTCCAGTAGTCCTGCGCTTTGCGTTGGAGCGCGCTTGCGCTTCGGGAGCGAGGCTCGCCGAACCCGGGGAATTCACTCTGCGTGCGTATTTGAACGGCCGCATCGATCTGCCGCGCGCAGAAGCAGTTCGCGATTTGATTGACGCCACAACTTTGTATCAGGCGCGCATCGCTGCGCAACAAGTGGGTGGATCGGTTTCGCTGCGCCTAAAACCCGTAAAGGAGCAGCTGCTCGAATTGATTGCGCTGCTGGAAGCCGGCATCGATTTCGCCGAGGACGACATCAGCGTCGCGCCCCCGGATGAAATTTTGCGGCGGATCGACCCCGTGCTGGCCGCTGTGCGCGCGCTGATTGCCAGCTTCGCTTACGGCAAACTGGTGCACCTGGGATTTACGCTGGCCATTGTCGGGCGCCCGAACGTCGGTAAGAGCAGTTTGTTCAATCGCCTGCTGGAGCAGGACCGGGCAATTGTCACGGACGTCGCCGGCACCACGCGCGATTTGGTTTCCGAGACGGCGGTGATCGAAGGCATCCCGGTGAAGTTCGTCGATACGGCGGGCATCCGTGCTGGCGAGGACATCGTCGAAAAACTGGGCATCGAGCGCAGCTATCAGGCTATGGCGGACGCCGACTTAACCGTAGTGGTCGTGGATCTTTCGTCGCCTCTCGAATCTGCTGACTTGCAGTTGATTGAACGAGCCCAAATGCAAGGCAAGAGCCTCGTCGCGGGGAATAAATACGACTTGCCACCGTGTGCGGAAGCGGGCAACGCGCTCCCCGTTTCGGCGCTCACGGGCGAAGGACTTGCGGAGTTGAGGCGCGCGATTATCGACTCCATCGCTCCGCGCGGGCGGTTGGAGCAGGAGGGCGGGTTCATCACCAGCCTGCGCCACGAACAACTCTTGCAGGAAACTCGCGAAGCTCTGGAGCAAGCGCAGAGCGCCACGAAGCAAGGCATCCCGCATGAGATGCTGCTGCTGGATCTATACGCCGCACTGCGCCCCATTGATGGCATCACCGGCGCAACCACAGCAGACGACATCCTGAATCGTATTTTCTCCACCTTCTGCATCGGCAAATGACACCACGTGAATCCGAGTTGCGCGCCATGTTTACACTGGCTGCTCCGCTGGTGCTCACCGAGCTCGGCTGGATGGCCATGGGCATCGTCGACACCATGTTCGTGGGCCGCGTGAGCGCGGAAGCCATCGGCGCGGTGAGCCTCGGGACGTCCGTATTTTATGCAATCGCGATCTTCGCCAGCGGATTGTTGCTCGGCCTTGACACTCTGGTTTCGCAATCCTACGGCGCGGGCGATCTTAACGACTGCCATCATTCTCTGATCAACGGGATCTGGCTGGCGCTTTTTCTAATTCCTGGCGTAATGGGCATCGTCTGGCTGCTCATTCCGGCGATGGCGACGTTTGGCATCAATGCCAGTGTGCTGCGCGACACCGCTCCTTACATGCGTGCGCTGAACTGGAGCGCACCGCCATTGCTTCTGTTTTTTGCTCTGCGGCGCTATTTGCAGTCGACCGGCGTGGTGCGTCCAGTACTTGTCACGTTGATCACGGCGAACCTGGTGAACGCGGCGGGTAACTGGGTCCTGGTTTTTGGCAATCTCGGCGCTCCACGACTCGGAGCTGAGGGCGCCGGCTGGGCTACGTGCATTTCGCGGGTGTACATGCTCGCTGCGCTGGTGTTTGTCATATGGCAGCGTGACCCTAAGGCCTTCGTTGTAAGTTGGCGGCCGGAATTTCGACGTATCCAAAAGCTGCTCACCCTGGGTCTTCCTGCCGCGGGCCAGATCGGCTTGGAAACGTCGGTATTCGCGACCGTCACAGTCTTGATCGGTAAGCTCAGCTCGGATATTCTCGCCGGACATCAGATTGCGCTAACCGTGGTTTCGACCACCTATATGATGCCGCTGGGAATCAGCTCGGCCGCCGCAGTGCGTGTTGGGCATGCGATTGGCAGGCGCGATCCGCAAGGTGCTTCGCGCTCGGGCTGGACGGCGCTCGCGCTGGGGGCCAGTGCCATGTCGATAGCGGCGCTGGCATTTCTCATTTTTCCGCAAGCGATCGCACGGCTATTTACGCCCGACTCCAGAATCATCGCCTCCGCCGCACCCCTGCTGCGCGTCGCCGCGTTTTTTCAACTCTTCGACGGATTGCAGGTGACCACAACCGGCGCGCTGCGCGGAGCGGGTGATACACGCACGCCGATGCTGTGTCATCTTGCCGGATATTGGATACTCGGCCTGCCGCTGGGCGCGTACTTGTGTTTCCGAGAATCGCTGGGAGCCGTTGGATTGTGGATGGGCCTCTCAGCGGGGTTGATCGTAATCGGCGTCATTCTGCTGTGGTTCTGGCGGCGCACGGCGCGCGGTTTCCGCGAGGGGAAAATAGGCCAAGCGCAAGCGCCGGTGTTACAATGAAGAAACTCGTCTCAAGATCCACGGCCAGGTAGCTCAGTTGGTAGAGCGCAGCCCTGAAAAGGCTGGCGTCGGCGGTTCAAGTCCGTCCCTGGCCACCACATTCTAAAGCATTTATCAGTGGCCAAAAACATTCGTTTCTACTCTTGGGAACAATACGGGAACATCTAGACGGCTGCTGCCTCCCGCTCCCCATTCACTGCCTCCATCAGCTTCCACATTCCGCGCGCCGTGTTTCCGGTACTCGCGATATGCGTCTTGCCCAGCTTGGCGTACCTTTCGGTCATCTTGATATTGGCATGGCCTAGGATCTTCGCCAGTTCGTACAGGTCTCCGCCGTTCATCATGTACCACGATGCGAACGTGTGCCGGAGATCATGAAAACGGAAGTTTTGAATTCCCGCTAGCTTAAGGATAGTTTCGAAGCTGCCCTCCACGCGCTGCCGTTCGCCCTTCGAACCCCGCTTCGGCGGGAACAACTGTTCTTCCCCGATTACAGCAGGATATTTTCGAAGTTCAACGGCCAGTTCCGGAGTCATCGGGACATACCGAATCTTCCCGCCCTTAAGTTTGGAGCGAACTGCAATCAGCCCCTCACCGTAACGGAGGTCACTCCAGGTCAATCCGAAGACTTCAGCGATCCGCATTCCGGTCGTGAGCGCGATCAGTACGATCAAGCGTAGCCGGTAAAACGTGCGGTTGATCTCCCGCGTGTCCGCTCGATACATTTTTTGATCGAGCGAACGTTTAAGAGAGCCGATCTCTTCGACTGAAAGGTAGCGTTCCCGCTGGTCATCCGGTCGGTAGACCTCGACCTGGTCCGCTGGATTCCGGTCGATGCCGGTTTCCTTCGACCAAATCGCCGACGCCTTCTCCATCATGTGGTGCATGACATTGAAGTGCCTTACACCAGTCCCAGCAGAAAGCCCCTTTTCATCCGTCAATCCCCGGTACCACGCTTGGACGGCGGTCCCATCCACTTCGCGAACAAATAAGTGGCCCAAGTCTTGGCGGATGCCTTCGAGAATGCTTTTTTCACGGTTCCAGGACTTCTTTTTACTGGCGTATTCGTCCTGGTAACGTGCGATCAAGGCAGACATTCGAAAATTAGTTTCGCGTCTCACATCCAAGTGCCGGTTTTCATCCCGAGCTGACATTTTCTTGCGTTCAATCTTCCTCGCCAGCTCGTGCGATCCGTGCACCCGAATGCTTCGATTGCGACCTCCCTCGCGCCAACGGATTCTATAGACTCCGTCGCGTTCTTTGTGAATCGACATTTTGTAAACAGTCTCCTTTAGTCAATGGTTTCGATTGTGTGTTCTTCAATGAAGCGCCGAAGCGCCATCACATCGAACCGCAACGCTCGACCAACCTTGACGCTGGGAAGCTCGCGAAGCCTCGACTTTTTGTAAATGGTGTCTACCTGAAGACCGAGGTACTCCGCAGCCTCCTCAACGTTCAGGAGCCGCTTACCGACGATCTCATTAGAACGCATTTGGGACTGGGACGGCACGTATAGGTTCCTCCTGACCATTCGGGGACGTCAACCAACCAGGCGTTTTCGGCCTAGATCGGAAAGACCGCAGACCAAAAACGGCGCGAATCGCAATCTCTGGCAAAGAGATCAAGAACACTCCACATTTCACGCGGTGAGTTGTCGTAACACAGATTGTCGATAACATTCGAAAAGTGTTTTCTCCGTTAGTGTGATTTCAGGTTGCGGCAGGAACTGGGAAAAATTCTTGAAATAGCGCGCAGCATTCCCTTCAGAAAGGTTATTGATGAGTCGGCGGGCGTTCTGAACGCCGTGGTGTCTCACTAGCTCTCGAAACCCGAGGGCTTGTAGATAAGTGGAAAAACCGAGAGTTTCGGAGTTTGGCTCGCAGCCTGATCCGACCAGTATTTCAAGGCTATCGAACGGATCAAACTGCGGCAGGTTTACCAGCTGGCCCACCGTTGCGATTTGCGCCGGTACCCGGCCTCCAGCAATTTGCCGCTCGGCTCTTGTGAGTACGACTCCCACCGCTGGGTACCCGAACACCTCTTCGAAAGGGGGCGGAGTCCCGGCAGCAGAGCGCTTTAGTTTTGCGTACTGAGTGCGCAATTCAGCGATTTTGTTGTAAAACCTGAAGAGGTTGGGGCGCTTGCCTATGTAGTAGGTTTCGACCCCCAATTTTCCAAAACGCGAGTAGCGCCCTAAGTCCTGCGAGCTCCGCTTGTATTTGGCTCGCGCGTTGTCGACGAATGCATGCACCGGCACATCCAGCACATCCGCCGCCAGATCAACTCGCATCACCTCTAAGTCGAGGGCGTCTATCACAAATACCTGTTCCATTCGAGCAATCAGCTCCCGGTAGCTTGCTATACCAGTGTCGATTAATTCAAGCTTGTGATCATGAGTTTGCCGCGCTTTGAAATGGAGAATCGCCTGACAATCCAACCGCCTGAGATCGGCGACCCCTTGATAGTGCCGAGACCTGGCAAAGGAGTTGTCCCAGGTACT
>CAZDGT010000420.1:0-9207 GCA_964504905.1 uncultured Bordetella sp.
TGCCAAACGCGAAAAGCGACGCGAGGCCCAGGCAGACCGTAACTCCAATTTTTTTCATCGCTTATAGCGAATTCGTAACCAGGTTTTTGGACACAGGATTGCGCACGCCCCGATTGTTAAGGATACACCACTGATTTTGAAAATTTTTGAATCCACCCGGTCCAATCTGTGATAGTTTACTTGTATCCCCGTCAGAGAATACGGCTCACCACGTAGTGCAGAAAGGGACGGAGCCTCATGCTGGCTGGAAGGCGCTTCAAACTACGTGAACCTGTAATTGCGACCACCCTTGAGAACACTGGCAAGAGGGTAGTCACTTTGGTACCTACGTCGTCCGTTATCGAGATCGTCAGTGGAACTGCCTCTGGATTGCGAATTCTGGATGTCTTGTGGGACGGACATGTTTTCGCCATGTTCGCAAGCGATATCGAGGAACGGGGAGATGAACTCCGCGACAAAACCGCTGAACCCCGTCCGCCAAGAGCGGAGGATCACGTCGGCAGGCAACCCGAAAAGCGCGATGGGCGGCTCGTTTTGAGTTGCGATAACGTGGCTTAAATACAGGGAGAGGCCCCGCATCGTCATTCTTCTCACTGGCAGCTTCAGCGGTAACTGTTACGCGCACATCTTGCACGCGAGCGCATAACTCTGCGCTCAGCCACATCGCGTAGGTATCAATCCCCGCTAGCTCCCCGGCCTTCATCTTCAACGTAGCTGAACCTTTGAGAGAAGCGGCCCCGCACTTTTTACCGCTGAAGTACCAACAGTCTAGTTGCGCGAGCTACGGCCAGAGACGTGCTTTCCATCGCGGCATGTATCACCACATAAAACAATTGATGTACACCGTGCACATCGGTGAACCCGATCCCCGTTTCGGCAACATGTTGCTCGAACAGTTCGGCGGCGCCAATGGAGAGCTTGCCGCCGCCATGCAGTATTCGATTCAAGGGTTGAACTGCGATGACCCGGAACGCAAGGATCTTCTGATGGACATCGGGACCGAGGAACTTAGCCATCTCGAAGTCGTCGGGACGCTGGCAAGAATGCACCTGAAACCGCTGAAGCATGATCGCCGCGCCGCCCAAGCCGATCCGCTCATCGCTATCGCCGGCGGTGGAGGCGTGGGCTTGTTTAATTCGATGGGCGACGCCTGGACGGCGGATTACCTCAAAATCACCGGTGAACTGGACGTCGATCTGCGAAGCAACATAGCCGCGGAAGCGAGGGCGAAGATCGTTTATGAACGCCTGATCAACTTCACCGACGACCAGGGGACGATCGACGCCCTGCAGTTCCTGATGACGCGGGAGATTACCCACATGAAGGCGTTTACAGCCGCTCTCGAGAGTATGGGCAAGCCTGAATTTTCGATCGGCCGAATCCCGCCCACTCCACGGCTGGTGGACCAATACTTCAATGACTCGACCGGGACCGGCGACCGGGGAGAACCCGAGGTCCGCGGACCCTGGAATGAGGGCGGCGACTGGGAAATGGTAACGGCCCCAGCATTCCAGGAGTTTGAATCGGCCCAGGCGGGGACACGCCAGCCTCGGGCGAACGGTACGCCCAAAGAACTTAGCCGAACTTAAAAAGGAATCAACTATGCCACAAATAAAAGAACTACTCGTTGAACAGCTACAGGACCTACTCCACGCCGAAACTCAGCTTACTGCGGCGCTGCCAAAGATGGCGGAGGCGGCCAATCATCCCACGCTGAAAGAAGCGTTCGAGAAACATCTCGTGCAAACCTCGGGACAGATTGAGCGTCTGCGCAAAGTGTTTGAGCTATTGGGAGAGAAAGCCGAGTCCAAGCCTTGCAAGGCGATGAAGGGGCTCATAGAAGAAGGTCAGGAGACCATCGAGAAAGGCGCCGACAAGGACCCATTGGCGGCCGACCTGGCGCTGATCGCCGCGGCCCAGAGGGTGGAGCACTATGAGATCGCATGCTACGGCACCGTGCGCAGCATGGCCCGCCAACTCGGCGAGATCGGATGCGCCCGCCTTCTTTCCCATACGCTTGGCGAGGAGGAAAGCGCCGACTTCCTGCTGACAGCCATTTCCGATCCGTTGATTCAGCAGCTATCGCTCGACGACGCTGGCGCCAATGTGAATTTGGGCGGCGATGATAAACGTCCTCCGGCCCGAAGAAGGAAGAGCGAGAAAACCGAAAGGTTAGCGAGCTAAGAATCCGCCGACGCACGCCCGGTGTGAAATGCCGCCGGGCTCAGGCTGAATGTTGGAGGCGCGGATCGGAGTCGAACCGACGAATAAAGGTTTTGCAGACCTCTGCCTTACCACTTGGCTACCGCGCCCTGCCTACTTCATGGCTATCCCACAGATACCGTGCCCGCCCATACAATGTCAACCCGCAGGATCGCGGACTCTTCGTCACTTTGCTACACTGTTCGCTTACCATGCCTCGCTTTGCAGCCAACCTCACCTTTCAGTTTCAGGACATTCCATTCCTCGATCGTTTTGCCGCAGCAGCCGCCGCCGGCTACCGCGCCGTCGAGTTCATGTTCCCCTACGAGCATGCGCCCGAAATTATTGCCGAGCGCCTTAAGACATCCCAGCTCGAAAATGCTCTCTTCAATCTGCCGGCGGGCGACTGGGCTGGCGGTGATCGCGGCATCGCCGCTGTTCCCGGACGCGAAGACGAATTCCGTAAGGGAGTTGCAACGGCCATCTCTTATGCCCGTGTTCTAGGAACTCCGCGCGTGCACGCCATGTGCGGCTTGGTTCCCGCCGGGTCATCCCGCGAAGCTTGCAAGGCCACCTATATCGCCAATTTGCGCTACGCGGCGGAACAGCTTGCCGCGGCCGGAGTGGTTCTCGTCATCGAGCCGATCAACACGCGCGACATGCCGGGCTATTTCCTTAACACCCAAGCGGAAGCCGCCGAGTTCTGCGCCGCCGTCGGTCCGAACCTGAAGATGCAGATGGATTGCTATCACATGCAGGTGACCGAGGGCGACATCGCCACCAAGCTGAAGAAATACGCTGCGCTCTGCGAGCATATCCAGATCGCCGGCGTCCCCGAGCGGAATGAACCGGATACGGGTGAAGTCAACTACACCTACCTGTTCAAGCTGCTGGATGACATCGGTTACAAAGGTTGGATTGGCTGCGAATACCGCCCTGCCGGAAAAACAGTGGATGGGCTGGGCTGGTTTAAGCCGTACGCCGGCAAAGCCTAACGCTGCTGGGTAGCCGCGGGCGGAAGACGCCTGCCCGGACCGCGGCCCCCGAAGGCTCCGCCTCGTCGTTCGGCCTGCCGCTTCTGCAACTCCTGCCACTGCTCGTTGGTTAAAATTGTGCGCAACCGCAGCGTCATCTGCGAAAGCGTACGGGTCAAATCGCCGCGCGCGCTGGCCAGGTGTTCGATCGCCTCGTTGGCTTTGCGCTGATCCAGCGGAGTCTCGTTCAGCGCCATCTCCAGGTCGCTGTCGGCGCGCTGTACTGCCTCGCGCAGGTCCATCAAATGGCCGCGATAGTCGCGTACTGTCCCGCGAATCTCACTCCGTTGAGCCTCGCTCAGATCCAGATCCCGTACCAGCGGGCTGTTCCACCACGTACTCTCCCACCACGCCGGACCTTGCCGTGGACCGCGCATGGGTCCTTGCATCGATCCCTGCATGGGGCCCTGCGCCGCCAGCACGGCTGGAAAAACGATCGCTGCCCAGATCCACTGCTGCATTGCTATTGCCGCTCCTCGAACAACGCGCGAGCGGGCGCTGTCGCCGCCGGTTCCAGGGATTGCTCCATGGAATAGATATCGCCGAACAATTGCGCGTCGCTGATTTCAGCGCCCTCGTCCATCTGCTTTTGCAGCGTCGGCGGTTGTGCCGGGTGATAAATGAACACTCCCACTGCCAGCGCGCAGGCAGCGGCTAAACCCGGCGCCCACAACCAGCTCTTGCGCGAAGGCTGCTCGATTCGTTCGTAAATTTTCTTGCGCTGGGCGGCTAAAAAATCGCTCGGAATTTCGATGCGCTCAGCCGTAGCCGCACGCTTCTCATGCCACTCGTGCAGGCGCTGCGCGCAATCCACGCATCCGCGCAAATGCGCCTCCGCATCTTTTCCCGCGATCCCATAAACCGCGTCGAGCAGAGTGTCTTCACTTAAATGTTCGTGCCCGCTCATGGTGCCTTCCCTCGTATAAGTCTCGCAAGTCCACGCGGAGTTTGTTCACCGCGCGGAACATGTGGGCTTTCACCGTGCCCACATCCAGGCCCAGAATCTGTCCTATCTCTTCCAGGCTCATTTCTTCATAATGCCGCAGCGTGAACACCGCGCGCTGCCGGTCGGATAACTGCCGCAAAGCCTCCGCCAGGCGTCCGCTAATCTGGCCCGCGAAGTACCGGTCTTCTGATTCCGGCGCGCGCGAAGCTGTCATGGAAAGAATTGCTGCTTCGTCTTCCGGGGCCGGTCTTCGCCGCCAGAGCTGCCATTTCTTGGAACGCAAGCGGTCTAGGCATGTGTTCACCGCGATCTTCGACAGCCAGCGCGTGGGATCATCCAGGACTTTGCCGTCCGCGCCGCGCTCCTCTTCCCGCAGCAGCGCTTGGTAGGCCTTGAGAAAAACATCCTGTGTGGCGGAATCGGCTTCGTCGGGATCCTGCAGCAAGCGGCGACACAGCGCATTTACGCGCCGTTGCTCCGACGTCATCCATGTGCCGAAATCCCGTAGCAAACCCGTACCAGCCCGCCCGGCTACCAGAGGCTCGGCCATCAGCCTCATCATACTCTTCCAGACGGAAAAAGCTCGCTAGGGATTACACCGCAAAGTAGATGGCTCTATTGCGCTCCGAACGCCGTCGCGTGGTGAGTAAGTAGTACCGGCTCTATAACTTCTGGCAGATCGGCTGGCAATTCCTCTTGTGGCGGCTCAATTTTCTGCGTGAACGGGATCGGGGCGGACCGCGCGGGGGCCGACTTGACCTCGTGCAGCAGCTTGGTGATGGCCATCGGCGTCTCCGCGGTCGGCAGCGCCGCCGGACTGAACAGAGATTCCGTTGGCAATAAGCGAGACTCCTCACCGTCTTCGATCAGCATCTCGCGCTCAATCCAGTTGGAAAGGGGGATGTTGCGGAAGAAGATGCGCTCCTGCATCACCATGGTCTTCCTCAAGGCGTGCAGTGATTTAGTTTCACGGACATAGCTGCGCTCTTCCACGCGAATATCGTGCATGAATTCGTCCAGCGCCTGGCGCTTGCAGGCTTCTTCGGTGGCCTTGACACGCTCATCCAACGTAACTTTGTGCGAATTGATCAGCGCCCGCGCCTCCGCCAGCGACTCGCGCTCTTTCGCCAGCGCAACTTCCATCCGCGCCTGCATAACGTAGTAAGAGAGCAGCGCGCTTCCGCCGGCCACGAACACCGGCAAGAAGAGCCACAGAAAAGCTTCCATTTGCATGACAGTAGTACCTGCTATGCAACCTATCGGGCGGACATGGGAAAAAAGTTAGCGGCCTAGGCGAAAAACCTTAGCCGAAATACGGCTATTTCGCTTGCGAACCGACCTTGCTGCCGCTCACCAGCGCCGAAAGCAAAGGAAAATCGAAGCGCATCAGGGCCCCGAGAATCGCCGCCAGCCGGAAGCTGAATCCCGCGAAGAATCCGTCGTACTTGCTGAGCAGCACCGCCGCGCCCAGAATTCTGTCGGATTTGTGGACCTTGTCGCTCGGAGTCGTCTCCTTAGGGGCATGCCAGGTTGCCCGGATTCCCGTAACCAACTCCACTCTGCGGCCCGCCTTGCGGATCCTGATTGCGAGATCGGCATCCGCCCAGTATTCGCCGAAGCGCTCGTCGAAGTAATTCATCCCCGCCACGAACTGTTTTCTAACGAGCAACGCCTCGCGGCCGGGATACATCACCACGCAGCGTTCCTGCGCGAGCGCGTCCTCTCTGATCGGCACCCACGGCAACTCACCTCCCCCGCGGACTTGGGCCAGCGACTCGCGGTCGGGAAAGCGCCGCGTGCGCGCCACCGGCCTGCCGTCATCGTCGATCAATAGCGGACACACTCCCGTAACGTCCTGGTGCTGGTCCAATGTTTCAGCCAGCCGCGCGATCGTGTCGGGAGCCAATTCCACATCCGGAGACAGTAGGAACAGATACTCCGCGCGCGCGGTCCGCGTCGCGATGTTCAGAGCTTTGGTTGCTCCGAAATTCTGCGGCAGCCGCTGCATGGTAATGTTCGGAAACTCCTCGGCGAGCGCCGGCGTCGAGTCCTCGCTGGCGCAATCGACGACCAGGATCTCCAATTGCTCGCGATTCTCAGATCGTTCCAGCGCGGCGATGGCCCGGCGCAACGCGGCGGCCTCATTGGCGGCGATCAATATCACCGCGATCTTGGGGAGCGCGGCGGGGCTAGTCGGATTCATTCGGATTCATGGGGAGTCTTATGGCTAGCTTAACGCGAACCCCCACCGCCGGCAGGGCCGTGCTACGCTAGCGCAGAAAGGGGATACCCATGAAAAAATCGCTGTTTGCAACGTTCGCGTTGAGCTGTTCCTTCGCGCTGGCACAAGCGCCCGCTGCCAAACAACCTATGAGTTTCTTTGTTACCAGTTCCGGTTCGGGCAAGGGTGGCGATCTCGGTGGCCTTGCAGGCGCTGATCAACGCTGTCAGGCGCTGGCCGCAGCAGCCGGCAGCACCTTCACCTGGCACGCCTACCTCAGCACGCAGGCCAAAGGCGGTCAAGCTGCGGTGAACGCACGCGACCGCATTGGCGAGGGCCCGTGGTTTAACGCCAAAGGCGACCGTGTGGCCCAGAGCCTTTCCGATCTCCATGGCGATACCTTGGACCAAGCCCGCTTGGGAAACACCTTGACGAGAGCTACCGCACTAACGGAGAAGGGCGAGCCTGTGAAGGGATTCGGGGACAACCCCAATCAACACGACATGCTGACCGGCTCAACTCCGGATGGCCGCTCCATCCCGGGAGCGATGGATCGCACTTGCAACAACTGGACCAGCAGCAGCGAGGGCGGCACCATCGTCGGTCACTCCGACCGCACAGGCGGCCCCAACACGTCCTGGAACGCAGTCCACCCCAGCCGTGGCTGTAGCCAGGAAGCACTTGTGAGCACCGGCGGCGCAGGCATGTTCTATTGCTTCGCGATCAACGCCCCCAAGCCGTAGAAGCCTACGACAGCCGGGGACACTTTATGAAGTGTCCCCACCGGTCCCTTCAGCTCCCCCTTGCTTCCAGATTCCGTTCTATACTGAATACGGACGACGCACAGTGCTTTGGCATTGCGCGCCGTTGAAAGGGGAACTCACTGCTTTGCCCCTGTGTGGCATTGCGGCGCGTTCCAGTTCGCTCCCTAACGTATGGATTCTAGAATCCGTGTGCTGGTGGCAAAACCCGGCCTGGATGGACATGATCGCGGCGCCAAGGTAATCGCCCGGGCGCTCCGCGACGCTGGCATGGAGGTGGTCTATACCGGACTCCGCCAAACGCCAGAAATGATCGTCAATGCCGCGCTCCAGGAAGATGTACAGGTGATCGGCCTGTCCATTCTTTCCGGCGCGCACAACGCCATTGTGCCTCGCGTGATGGAGTTGCTGAAGCAGAAAGGGATGACCGACGTGCTGGTTATCCTAGGGGGCATCGTTCCGGATGAAGATGCCGCCGAACTCAAACGCCAGGGTGTGGGCGCCGTGTTTCAACCCGGCTCCTCGCTTGAGGCGATTGTGGAATTCATCCGCGGCTCGGTGAAGCAGCCGGCACCGCTCACCTGAAGACAGAAAGCAAAGAAAGAACGCACCGCGTTAGCGTGTGCAGGAGTAAGAATGCAAGAAAAACTGAATATCGCGGTGTTTGTCGATTACGACAACATCGAGATTGGATTGAAATCCACGCTGCGGCGGGAATTTGACGTCTCGCTGGCCTTGGATGCGCTTAAGGAGCGCGGCGACATTGTCGCGAAATTCGCTTATGCCAACTGGGGACGCCAGGATGGCGCCACCCGGCAGATGGCCGAAAACGCCGTGCAGATGGTCCAGCGAATCCCCTCGCCCCGTGGCGATAAGAACGGAGCCGACATCAACCTCGCGCTCGACGCTCTGGAGATGGCCTTCACGCACACCCATGTGAACGCCTTCGCCATCGTCAGCGGCGATAGCGACTTCATCCCGTTGGTCAACAAGCTCAAGGAATACGGCAAGACGGTATTCGTGGTCGGCGGCAAGGCGTTTACCTCGACAATTCTCCAACAGAATTGCCACGAGTTCATCAGCTTTGAGTCGCTGCTCTCCGATACTTCGGTGCCGGCCAGCGTGGCCGCGCTAGAGGTTCGTGCGATCCACCAGCAGCGGCCGCGTGGCGATCGTCCGGAACGTGGGGACCGTCCGCCGCAGGGAGATCGCCAGCCGCAAGGAGATCGAGGAGGCGGACGCCGCGAGCGTCCCGCGCCGCTCGATCTGGCACAAGCCATGCCTCTGGTCGAGCGCGCTCTGCAAGTTCTCGAACGGCGTGGCGTGCAGCCGCAGTTGGGACTACTGAAGTCCACCATGCTGCAGCTCGATTCCGCGTTTAACGAACGCGCCTACGGTGGGTCCAGCTTTTCCGATTTTGTCGAGAAGCTGAAGCGAGCCGACTTGGTGAATGTCTCCGGCACCGGCGGCCGCTACATCATCGAGCGCAAAGGTTCGGCTGCGACGGAGCATCCTTCCCTCAAACACGAAGACCTGCTGCCGCCGCTGCGCGATGTGTTGGAAAACCATCGCCTGGAAATCGAGAACGGCTGCCCCGTGGAAGATCTCGCAGGCTGGTTCACGACCGAGCAGCCCAACTTCGACGTGGCCACCTACGGCTTCCAGCAGTTTACTGAGTTCCTCAACTACGCTCAGGATAAAACCGTGGTTCGCCTGGAGCCGCACGAGGAGCAGGGCACAATGTTGGTGTATCTAGGTGCGGAGTTCTATCCGCCAGCCGAGCCGCCGAAGCCCGAACCCGAAGCCGCCGTCGAGGAAGAAATCGAAGAGGACGAGCCGCAGCCGTATGTCGAAGGCCAGCCGACCATCTTCGAGCCGAATCCTCCGCCTGCAAAGCCGAAGCGTGCTCCGGCGCGTAAACGCATCACCAAGCCCGCGGGTGGTGGCGCAGGGGGCGGACAACGCCGCCCGCCTCGCCGCAAGAAGACCGACAAATAATCTATTCGAGCGATTCTTGGAAGCTGACCTGCCCCACGTGGTGTA
>CAZDGT010000421.1:0-3118 GCA_964504905.1 uncultured Bordetella sp.
GGCTTGGCCCCCATTGTGGGAGCTTTCGCTGCGGGAATCGTACTCGAAGAAGTCCACTACCATCCGTTCCGTGAACGCGGAGAACGCAGGGTGGAAGAACTACTTCAGCCGGATCCGCTTTGCCCGCACCATCGTCCTGACCCAACCTATTTGCCAGGACGTATACTGATGAAACAGTGCACCCGCGCTGGGAGGCTACAAATGAGACTTTTCATCCGCCAGGCAGCCATACTCCTTGGCCTGTGGCTCGCACCGGCCGCGTTCAGCGATGACGGGAACCGGCTTCTCCGAATCGATCATTACGTCCAGCTTCACTCGACCGTACCCGCCATCGCGGGGCAAACTACGCAGATTTATGTGAGGGAAGTTGTCGAGGCTGCTACTGTGCTGCGCGGAGGGCCGGCCAGCGATCGGGTAGCGTTGTTCATCCACGGTGCGGGTACGCCGGCGGAGGTTTCGTTTGACGTCCCTTACCAGGACTACAGTTGGATGGCGTATCTCGCGCACGCGGGCTTCGATGTGTTTTCCATGGACATGACGGGGTACGGACGTTCCACCCGCCCGCCTGCGATGAACGATCCATGCAATCTTTCTCCGGAACAACAGGCCGCCTTCATTCCTGCGCTGATCCCGGCGCCCTGTGCTCCCAGCTACGGGCAGCAGATGACCACTCTCGCTTCGGATTGGCATGATATCGACGCCGTGGTGGACCGGATCCGCGCTCTGCGGCATGTGGACAAGTTGAACGTACTGGCGTGGTCACTGGGTGGCCCACGTTCTGCGGGATATACGGCGCAGCACGCAGATAAGGTCGCGAAACTGGTATTGCTGGCTCCAGCCTACAATCGCGCCGCTAAAGCCGAACCGCCGTCTCAAGTGCCTGCGAAAGGGCCGGCGATGAACACGCAATCCCGGCAGGAATTCATTGCCAATTGGGATCGCCAGGTGGGCTGCGAAGGTCAATATGAAACGGCTGCACGCGATTCGGTTTGGTCCGAAATGATTCTTTCCGACTCTGTTGGCGCGACGTGGGGAAGCGGCGTCCGGCGCGCACCGCAGGTGACAAGCTGGGGATGGACCACTGAGGTGGTGGCGAAGACACAAACCCCCACGCTCATGGTTGCAGGCGCGCATGACAAACAAGTCAACCCGGAACGCGTCAGGGAATTTTATGCCGATCTCGGTTCCCCGAAAAAAGTCTTTATCGATCTTGCCTGTTCGTCGCACAATGCCATGTGGGAGAAGAATCACCTGCTGCTGTTCAAAGCGTCGCTCGAATGGCTCACGCAAGGGACGGTTCAGGGCAAGCCGGAAGGGATCTTGCGGCTGGGCTACTGACGCTCCAAATCAGACTGGCGGCCGGCGTGTGTGCCAATCCGTCGCCTGCTGGTAGGCGTGCGCCAACGCGAGGACGCGCGATTCGCCAAAACGCGGACCTGCAATCTGCAAGCCAATTGGTAATCCTTCGCGCGTGAAGCCGCAGGGGATGGAGATCGTGGGAATCCCGAAAATATCGAAGGGCTGCGTGTTCCGCAGCAATGGCGAGACGCCTCCAGGAGGTGGTGTCTCTTGTTGCACACCCTCGGCGATTTTCACCGCGGCAAGCGGAGTCGTAGGTGTCACGAGAAGATCGACTGACGAAAATGTATTTCCAATCGCGCGGCGCAATCTCGCCAATTCGCGGAGGCCCTCGGCGTAAGCAGTCGCGCTGATGGTGGTCCCACCCTTCAGGCGGTCGAGTGTGCTGGGCTGATATAACTCCGGTGTTTTGGTTATGTACGGCAAGTGATACGCGTACGCCTCTACGCTCACCACGGGGAGCCGTTCATAGGGCGGGAGTTCGGCATCCCGCACGCCGGCTGTGAGCTTCCCGATAACCCCGAGCGCAGCATTGATGGCGCCTTCCACCTGGGCGTCGATCTGCTCGAAAAACATCCGGCGCACAACGCCGATTTTCAGTGAAGCCGTCTTCGCCAGCAGAGTCTGCGAGTAGCGCTCCACCGGCCATTCGACTGTTGTGATGTCGAGCGCGTCATAACCCGCGATAGCCTCCAGCATGACCGCGGTATCGGCGACGGTCCGGCATATGGGCCCGACGTGATCGAGCGACCAGGAAAGCGGCACCACGCCGTGCATACTGACCCGACCATAGGTTGGTTTCAGGCCGCTTACACCGCAGAACGATGCCGGCTCGCGGATGGAGCCGCCGGTATCCGATCCCATCGCGCCAAAACACATTCCGGCAGCAACCGCCGCAGCCGAGCCTCCCGACGAACCTCCTGCGATTCGGTCAAGGTTCCATGGGTTATGGACTGCGCCGAAATGGGTCGGAATCGATGTGGCGCCGTAGGCGAACTCGTGCATGTTGTGCTTGCCGACAATCACGGCTCCCGCGGCCTTGAGTCTGCGGACCACTTCTGCGTCCTCTGACGGGATGCGGCTAGCGAAGATGGCGCTCCCACAAGTCGTCTTGACACCGGCAGTGTCGAACAGATCCTTGAGGCCGATGGGGATTCCATGCAGAGGCCCGCGTGATTTGCCGGCTCGCTGCTCCGCTTCCAGGTCACGTGCTTGTGCTAAAGCCTGCTCCGCCATCACGGTAATGTACGCATTGAGTTTAGGATTCAGTTTCTCCGTGCGCGCCAGGCATGCGCGGGTCAGTTCCACGGTTGAGATCTTGCCGCGCCGTATTTGGTCGGACGCCTGCGCGAGAGTCCAATCGGTGGGCGACGACGATGGTGTCTGGGCGGTAGTCGACGCCGCCAGCAATACAGCGAGGGCATCCCTGCGCGTTGGCGTGGAGGGCATAATCCCGCCATTATCTCAGACGGGATCAGTTACCGGGGTTGATACAACTGATTACCCGCAGGGTAGGGGGTCATCGCCAATCGGCATGACATTCCCTCACCCGAAGCTTCCGGGCGATGCCACCTTTTCGCGGGAGCGTAGACGATGTCTCCGGCCGACGCCACAAACGGATCGAGCCCTTCGATCGCGAAGGATTCCTGCCCGCGCATGACAATCCACGTCTCGGCGAAGTCCGTATGGTAGTGTCCCAGATCGCCGGGCCGCGGTTTGTTATCGACGCCGTAGCTGCAGATGATGTTCGCATGGGCGC
>CAZDGT010000422.1:0-11911 GCA_964504905.1 uncultured Bordetella sp.
GGCTACGTAGGAATTGGCCCGTGCGGTACTAAACCTGTTCCAAGGGAACCATCCGTGCCGAATCGGCCAAAATGGATTGCGTTCATACTAATCGCAACTTGGTTAGCGGCAATGCACCCCGCCTCGGCCAGCCCTGAATGCCCGAATCTTTCAGGAAACTATATGATTCAGGGAGAAGACGGGCAAGTTCACATTGCTATCAATCAGCACGAGTGTGACCGCATCAGTATCGTCAGGAAGAACAATTATCTCGGAACAATAACCTCTGAAGCACACATCCTCAAACTAGACGGGAAAGATCAGAAGGACTCGCCATGGCTAGGTAGTTCGGAGCAATACAGGACTTCGGCGAAATTTATCGGTTCCGAGCTACAAGTAAAAGCCAGAACCACAAGCGGCTCGATCCTCACGGTGATCTACTCTTTGACTCCGGCCCGCGATCTGATGGAAGAGGCGCTTACCGATCCCCGAGGCGTCCCAGTCGTGGCCAAACGTCAGAAGTGAACCTAAATGGACTTCTTTGCTCGCTTCTTTCTGTGACTGTTTCCACTTTGTTTGGCTTGTCGATCTCCGTTTTGAATTGCGAGCGCGATGTCCTTGAGTGTGTACATCCGCTAGCTGCTCCCCTTACTGAATCTGCGTCAACCCCGTTTCCATTCGCTTCAACTGCCCGCATGCGGCGTAGACATCCAATCCCCGTGGCTTGCGGATGAAACACGGCATCGAGCGCTTGATGATTTCTTGAAAGGATGCGACGCGTGAGGGGTCGGGTGTCTCGAACGGGATTCCGGGACCCGGATTCAGAGCGATCAGATTCACCTTGGCGTTCAGCCGCGCGAGCAACTGGACCACGCGGCGCGCATCGGCGTCGGTATCGTTCACCCCCTTAAGCAGCACGTATTCAAATGTCAGCTTTTCCCAAGGCCGCAACGGGTAGGCACGGCACGCCTCCATCAAATCTTTCAGATGATACTTGCGAGTAATCGGCATCAGCGCCTGCCGCTGTTCTTCCGTCGATGCGTTGAGCGAAATTGCCAGCTTGGGCCGCAGCGAGGCTCGCCCCAACTCGGCGATTTTGGGAATGATCCCCGAGGTCGAGAGCGTGATGCGGCGCGGCGACAGTCCGATGCCGGCGGGATCCATCAGCAGCCGCGTCGCCTTCAATACGTTCACCAGGTTGAGCAGCGGCTCGCCCTGCCCCATCATAACGATGTTCAGGCGATCCACCGGCGCGGTTCCCGCAGCCACCAACACTTGGCCGACGATTTCGCCAGCCGTCAGATGTCGCTCCAGCCCCATTAGCGCGGTCAGGCAAAACTTGCAATCCACCGGGCAGCCGACCTGGCTCGAAATGCAGATCGTTGCCCGCCCGGCGCCATCTTCAGACGGCATCCAGACCGTCTCCACCGTCTTTCCGTCGTCCAGTTTCAACAGATAGCGGCAAGTACCATCGGAGGAATTGTAGCGGCGCTCGACGGCGGGCAAGCCGACCGGGAACCTCTGGATCAGTCGCTCTCGTAATGCTTTAGGGAGGCTCGAAATGCCACTTAAATCTGAGACGCGTTGCCGGTATACAGCATCAAACAACTGTACCGCTCGAAACGCCGGAGGAGCGTCGTCCAGAGAGTTCAGAGCCGCCTGAATGTCGGCAAGTTCCATGCCTACAATAGGTTGCAGCACAGCTTTAGTATAGCAGTCGATGGTGGAGACAATGCTTCTCGACCTATGCACGGTACAATGTAGATAACTTCATAAATCATGACAAGCCGCAGCCGGAGCCCGCACAAGATACGCGACATTGAGCGCACCGTGCTCCCCAACGGCGTCCGCGTCGTTACGGAGCAGATGCCTCACGTGCGCAGCGTCTCCGTCGGCGTTTGGATCGGCACCGGGTCGCGCGAAGAGTCGGTCGAGGAGACCGGCCTTTCCCACTTCATCGAGCACATGCTGTTTAAGGGCACCAAGAACCGCTCTGCCGAGCAGATTGCGCGCTCGGTGGATTCGATTGGCGGCGGATTGGACGCGTTCACTTCCAAGGAACTAGTCAGCTATAACGTCAAGGTGCTGGATGAGCATCTGCCGCACGCGTTTGGGATCGTCTCCGACCTGGTGCGCAACCCGCTTTTCGAGAAGAGCGACATCGAGAAAGAGAAGGGCGTCATCCTCGAAGAGCTCAAGATGGACGTGGATAACCCCGAATACCTCATCCACGAAATTTTCGCCAGCAACTTCTGGAAGGGGCACTCCCTGGGGCGGCCGATTCTGGGAACACGGCAGACCATCCGCAGCTTTGACCGCGATAGCGTGGCGCGTTACTACCGGCGCTATTACACGCCAAAGAACATTCTGATTACTGCAGCCGGCAGCCTAACGCACAAGAAGCTGGTTCAGCTTGCGGGAGACCATTTCGGCGAACTCAAAACGCGTCCCTTGCCCAAGGCGGATGGCAAGCCGCGGCCGCACGCACCGTTGGTGTTCCGTGAGAAGAATTCGCTGGAACAGGTGCACCTGTATCTCGGAGTGCCATCCATCGCGATGCCGCACCGCGAGCGCTTCGCCTGCTACATCCTGAATGCGATTTTGGGTGGCGGTATGAGCTCGCGCCTATTCCAGAACATCCGCGAAAAGCAGGCACTGGCATACACCGTCTATTCCGAGCTAACCATGTATCACGATGCCGGCTGCATGATGATTTATGCGGGAACGTCGCCGCGTTCGGCCGGCAAGGTGATCGATTCCATCGTGCACGAGATGCGCGAGATCACTGACCACTTGGTTACGCCCGAGGAGCTGCGTCGTGCCAAGGATCATCTGAAGGGATCGTTCGTGCTGGGTCTCGAATCCACCTCGAGCCGCATGGGCAACCTGGCGCGCCAGGAGTTGTATTTCCAGCGCTTCTTTTCTCTGAATGAAATGCTGGAGAGCATTGAAAGAGTCACTGCCGAGGAAGTGCAGAAGCTGGCTCAACAGTTCTTCGATCCCAAACAGACAGCGGTTGCGATGCTGGGGCGGCTCGAAGGATTTCGAGTCCGGCGGCAAGACTTGAAGGGCTGAGTCCTCGTCCCATCGTTCGAATGAAACATCTCTATAGGATCGCCGCGTGGCTAGCGCTGCTGGCGCTGCCTGTATGGGGCCTCGATACTTCGAAGCTCAAGCCCACGGGCTATGTGAACGACTTTGCTGGTGTGCTGGATGCGGCCGGCAGGCAAACTCTCGAAGAATATTGCGCCGACCTGGAGCGAGCCACGGGCGCACAAATGGCGATCGTACTCGTGCCCACGATCGACGATGAGCCTGTCGAGGATGTCGCGAATCGTCTCTATCGCGAGTGGGGCATCGGAAAGAAGGGCAAGGACGAAGGAGTGCTGATCTTGCTTGCCATCAAGGAACGCAAGAGTCGCGCCGAAATAGGTTATGGCATCGAGCCGATTATTAGCGACGGCGCCGCTGGCGGAATTCTCCGCCAGATCCGTCCGATACTCCAGCAGGGCAATTACAGTGGAGCGCTGCTCGCTGCAGCCGAACAGATCGGCACAACCATCGCGCAATCGAAGGGTGTGGAGTTGGGCGGTCCGGAGCCGATGCAAGGAACGCGGCGCGCGGTGCGTGAGCCCGCGATCCCGTTCCCGCTAGTTTTGATCGGATTGTTCTTTCTGCTATGGCTCATGGGCCGCGGTGGCCGCGGTGGCCGCGGCGGCAGCGGAACTGGTTTCCTCACGGGAATGATTCTCGGTAACATGATGGGCGGCCGGAGGGGCTGGGGCGGAGGCGGTTTCGGCGGCTACGATGGTGGTGGGGGCGGCGGTGGATTCGGCGGTTTCGGCGGCGGCGATTCCGGAGGCGGAGGAGCATCGGGTGGCTGGTAATTCTATGGATGAACTCAAAGAACTCATCGCGAAACTCGAACACGCCTACCAGGACCGCCTGGTCTCGATGGTGCTTTATGGCTCCGGTGCATCGGGCGATCATAACAAGAACTTTTCCGATCTCAACGTGCTGTGCGTACTGAAGCAGATCACGCCAAAAGAGCTCGGCGAGGGCGAACCCGTTGTGCACTGGTGGCGCGAACGCGGTCATCCATCGCCGTTGCTCATGACCGAGGACGAAGTCCACAACTCCGCCGACAGCTTCCCCATTGAGTTCAAGGACATGCAGGACCACCGCAGAGTGCTCTCGGGCGTCGACGTCATCGCGCACCTGCAAGTGGACACGCGGAACTATCGGACGCAGGTGGAGCATGAACTTCGGGCCAAGCTTTTACGTCTAAGACAGCAGGGGGCGCAAGTTCTTTCGGACCCGGCGGCGTTGCTCAAGCTATGCGTGGACTCAGTCTCGACATTCTGCACGCTGGGGCGTCACGCACTGCTGGCCGGGGGCGTCAATGTCACTGGCGGGCGTCGCGACGTCGTGCACCGGATGCGGGAAAAGCTGGGTGTGTCGTCGAGTCCGCTCGACGTGCTGCTGGACCTGCGTGAAGGGAAAGACGGAGTCGATGCGGGAGATTCCGTCGATCTATTCGCGCACTACATGGAATTTATTCGCAGGATGATCGAGTTTGTCGACCGAATGGAGGATCACAAATGAAAGTGTTTCTAGGCGTACTCGCCGTTATAGTGTTGCTGGTACTGGTGGTGGGCGGAAGCCTGGTGGGCTCCCGCAACGAACTGGTGACCGAGAAGAATGCCGTCGACGGCGCGTGGGCGCAAGTGGACGTCGCTTTGCAGCGCCGCGCTGATTTGATTCCCAACCTGGTCGAATCCGTCAAGGGTTTTGCTGCTCAGGAGAAAGCCGTGATTCAATCGGTGGCCGATGCCCGCGCGGCTCTGGGCGGCGCACGCACTCCTGCCGATAGAATTGCTGCTAACGGTCAGTTGGATTCGGCGTTATCGCGCTTGCTGGTGGTGGTGGAGAACTATCCCAACATCAAGTCCAACGAAAACTTCCTGCGCTTGCAGGATGAACTGGCGGGCACCGAGAACCGCATCGCCGTAGAACGCCGCAAGTACAACGAAGTGGTACAGCGCTACAACACTGACATCGAGATTTTCCCCAAGAATATCGCCGCATCGATGTTCGGTTTCAAGCGTAACGACGCCTATTTCAAGGCTGAGGGCGCATCGCGGGAAGCACCCAAGGTGAAGTTCTAGGGAATTCAGCGGTCGTGCTGCCGCTTGCTGCGCCAGTGCTATATACTGGCTCTACTCAAGGAGACAAGCATGATCGACAAACGCGTGATTGCAGTTCCGCTGTTTGCGGCTTCGTTATGGGCGGCGGGTACGCCGCAGGACGCGAAAACCGTCATCGCTAGCGCCACAACTGCGCTGGGAGCCGGCAGTCTGAAGACCATCGAGTATTCCGGCTCGGGCTTCGACTATGCGATTGGGCAGGCCCCGAATCCCAGTTCCCCATGGCCTAAGTTCAACGACAAAACCTACTCCAGGATCGTCGATTTAGAGGCGCCGGCTTCGCGGATGCGAAGAATACGGACACAGTTTGAGAACCCTCCTCGGGGGGGCGGCCAGCAGCCTATCGTCGGTGAACAAGCGCAGGATCAATCCGTTGCCGCTGGCTCGCCGCAGGCTGGCGCCTTGCGC
Organism: uncultured Bordetella sp.; assembly: GCA_964504905.1. Classification (GTDB taxonomy): domain Bacteria; phylum Acidobacteriota; class Terriglobia; order Bryobacterales; family Bryobacteraceae; genus Palsa-187. Next base: position 5,595 of record CAZDGT010000422.1, read on the forward strand.
GATGAGTTGATGATGACTCTCCCGTACAGCTTTTTGAAGTCTGCAGCGGCGGCGAGTGACGCGGCCGTAAAATTGCAGACTGTGGCTGGGAAAAAGTACACCGTTCTCTCGTTCACAGGATCCAACAAAGCCGTTGTGCGAGGCTACCTGAACGGCGACAACCTGGTGGAAAGAGTGGAGACCAAGATCGACAACGCCGTGCTGGGCGACATGCCGTTCGAAACCGCATTCTCGGATTACAAAGACTTCGGTGGCGTGAAATTCCCAACCCACATCGTCCAGAAGCAGGGCGGCTATCCCGTGCTGGACTTGACCATCACCGACGTGAAACCCAACGTGGCCGTTAACATTCCGAACGTACCCGCGCCACCGGCGCCAGCCCCGCAAATGGCTTCTTCAGAGAAGATCGGAGATGGCGTTTACTTGATCCTAGGCGGCTATGCGGCCCTCGCGGTGGATTTCAAAGACTACATTGTGATCGTTGAAGGCGGGCAGAGCGATCAGCGCAGCGTAGCGGTCATCGCGGAAGCCAAGAAATTAATTCCGAACAAACCCATCAAGTACGTTGTGAACACACACCACCATTTTGATCACTCAGGCGGCCTGCGTGCCTATGTGGCCGAAGGCGCCACCGTCGTCACTCACCAGATCAACAAACCGTATTACGAAAAGATCTGGGCGAAGCCTCATACGCTGGCGCCGGATACTCTGTCGCGGAATCCCAAGAAGCCCAAGTTCGAGACCGTCGACGACAAGAAGGTCATGACGGACGGTAATCACGTGATCGAGCTATATCATCAGCAGAACTTCGGGCACAACGATGGAATGCTGCTGGTCTATCTGCCAAAGGAAAAAGTACTGCTGGAAGCGGATGGCTTCAATCCGCCGGCGCAGACGTTAACGCGGACGCCGCCTTCCATCAACCCTCAAACCGTAAACATGGAGGCCAATGTTGAGCGGCTTAAGCTGGACGTGGAGAGGATCATTCCTGTCCACTACCCGGCCGACAATCGGAAGGTGATGAAGGCGGAACTGCTCGTCGCCGTGGGGAAGGGCAACTAGCCCTCTTCTTCGTCTATTTCTTCCAGGCGCGCCGCTTCGGAGGCATAGCGCTTCAAAACTTTGATCGAACCGCCTGCGCTGAACCCGGCAGTTCGCAGGCGGCGAAACGCAGAGGCGAGATGTTTCTCTTCCTGCAGCAGCGTGCCTAGATTTTTTCCGCGAAACTTGCGCTGCAGAAACCGTTCGATCATCGCGGTTTCATCGGCTCCCGAATAAGCCGTCTCCGTAGCTTTCTTTGCGAGTTCGGGCGCTACGCGACGCGCCATGAGATCGCGCACGACCCTGGTTTTCCCGTAGCCTTCGTTATCGCGCCGCCAGTTCGCGAAGGACTCGGCAAAACGCTGGTCGTTCAGGTAGCCATTTTCCTTCAATCGGCGGATGACCTCGTCCACGTCGCTGCGTTGCGCCGCACGCCTGGTAAGCTTTTGCCTCATCTCGGATGTCGTCTGCGCCCGCGCCGTCAGTACGCGCGCGGAATAAGCCAGCAAGCCCCCGATATCGAGCGGCGCGGGAGGCTTGCGGGATTTTGGAGGCCGCGCGGATGGCATGCGGCCATTCTAGCGGACCGTGGCTCCCCAAGAAATAGAAAAGGCCCCGCGAGGGGCCCTCTCATTAAATTTTTGAAATCTCGCGCTCGGCGGAGAGCGTTAGGGGCGATTGACGTTCTCGGCTTGCAGGCCCTTAGGTCCCGTCTTCACCTCGAATTCCACTTCGGCGCCCTCCTCCAGCGTCCGGTATCCGGACATCTGGACCGCCGAAAAGTGGACAAAAACATCTTCGCCGCTGGAGCGCTGGATAAATCCATAACCCTTGGCGGCATTGAACCATTTCACAACACCTTTTTCTCTCACTGCTCAAATCTCCTGTTCCATTCCCGCAAGCGGGACGTAAATCGACTGCATATTCTGGCGCGCACAGCGGCAGCCGGAAGCCCCTCCGAGGGCATCTCAGACAACCCCCGCCCCTTTGTGGGCGCGCCAAAACTCCGGTCATTGTCGCATGTAATTTCTGCTTCCGCAAGCCAAAAGAAATAGTACTTCTCGGGGGGCAAAAGCCCGCTAAGAAATTTACCGGCCGTTCCGCACCAATATTAGTGAGGGTTCCGAACGAGTGGTTTAGTTCAAGGGATGTTCCTAGGCGTCCCGGAACTAACCCCGGCCTGCTGGCCGCAAGCCGGGGAAATCCCTTTCGGGCAGCGCCCAGTGATTTTCAGCGTTGTGCGCGACAACAAAATCGCCTGGAGGCGACTGTGATCAGCGTAATTATCACGATCGCTGCCGTGATTGCCATCACGGTTAGGGTTACCATCCGCGTTAAGCGGAAGTGATCGACCTTCGGGGGCGCTATCCGGCCCCGATCCTCTTCTAGAATACGCCCCTACCGAGCGCCTTGCTACACTCAAGTTGGATGGATTCACGCCGTAAATTTCTGGGCAAAGTAGCATCCGGACTGGCCGGGACGTTGGCTGCCGTGCCCGCTCGGGCGCTGGGCGCCAGCGATCGCATTCGTGTCGGAATCATCGGAGCCGGCGATCGTGGCATGGAGCTGCTGAACCAAATTCGTGTTTGCGATAACGCCGAGGTGGTGGCCTTCGCCGACGTCTACGGCAAACGTCTCGAAAAAGCGGCAAGTTTCGTACCCACGGCGGCGACATTTTCAGACTACCGCCGCGTACTCGACGACACATCCATCGACGCTATTGTCATAGCTACTCCGCCGCACTTGCACGCCGAGCAGTTCGTGGATGCGCTCGCTGCGGGCAAGCACGTGTATCAGGAAAAAACGCTGGCGAACACCCTCGATCAAGCCAAGCGTATGCGCGCCGCCTATAGTCAGGACCGGGGCAAGCACGTAGTCCAGGTGGGTCATCAAGCTTGTTCGTTCGGGCACTACGCCGACGTCGAACAGTTCATGACTGCCGACCGTCTTGGTCAGGTCAGCGCGTTGGTGATGCGCAACTACCGCAACACGCCACGGGGCAAAGCTCAGTGGGCGCGTCCAGCACTGCTCACCAGTGATGTGAATCCGCAAAATGTGGCTTGGGATTCGTTCGAGCGGGAAGCGGATACCGAATTTGACGCCAACCGCTTCATACACTGGCGTTATTTCTGGGATTATTCGGGCGGTAATGTGTCCGAAAACATGAGCCAGCAACTCGCGTTCTGGTACAAAGCGCTGCAGTTGAAGATTCCGCAGTCGGCTACTATGAGCGGCGGCCTCTACTTATGGAACGACGGCCGTGAAGTTCCGGATACCATGGACGTCTCGCTGGATCAGCCCGAGCAGATGCTGGTGAGCTGGTCGTCGGGCTTCGGCAACAATCAGTTGGGCGTCACCGAAGACCTGCTGGGCTCGCACGGCACTATCTCGCGCGGCAATCATGTGCGCTACACACCGCAGAAGGTCAACCGTCCGGATGACTCCGAACGAATCGGCCGCGCCGGGCATGTGCCGCACGCTCACATGGAAAACTTCTTCGATTCCATCCGCACCAGCCGGGAACCAAATTGTATTTTCGAGCTCGGCTATCGCGTTACCGTTGCGTGCATCATGGCGGTAGAAAGTTATCGCACGGGCCGGACGGTACGCTGGAACGCGGATACGGAAGAAATCGTTTAGCGCTCCCTCGCGGGATCGGTGAAATATGGACTTCGGATACACTCCGGAACAACTGCATCTCCGCAAGACTGTACGCGCGTTCTGCGAAGCCGAGATTAAGCCCCATGTTATGGAATGGGACGAGTCTCAAACCTTCCCGGACAAGGTTTTCCGCAAACTCGGAGAACTTGGCGTGCTGGGTGCGGTGTTTCCCGAGGAGCTTGGCGGATCGGGGTACAGCTACGTCGATTACTCGCTGGTCATGGAGGAGCTGGCCCGCGTCGATCCATCCGTGGCGCTGTGTGTCGCCGCCCATGTTTCGCTGTGCACCAATCACATCTATGTGGCAGGCAGCGAAGAACAGAAGCAACGCTACATTCCGAAATTGGCGTCGGGCGAGTGGATCGGATCATGGGCACTGACGGAACCCGAATCGGGCTCCGACGCCGGCGGCACTCATACCCGCGCGGTGCGCGATGGTGACGGGTGGGTGATCAACGGCAGCAAGACTTTTACCACCAACGGCCAGGTAGCGGACGTATGCGTGGTGATGGCCGTCACCGATCGCTCTGCATCATCGCATGGAATTTCCGCGTTCCTGGTGGAGAAAGGCACGCCGGGTTTTCGTCCCGGCAAGAAGGAAAACAAGCTGGGTATGCGTTGCTCGCCCACCAATGAGATGATCTTGACCGATTGCCGCGTGCCGGCCTCGCAATTGTGCGGTAAGCAGGGTGAAGGATTCGTGGACGCTCTGCGGGTGCTCGACGGGGGGCGTATTTCGATAGCAGCGCTTGCCGTTGGCATCGCGCAGGGGGCCTATGAAGCAGCGCTTCGCTATTCCAAGCAGCGTAAACAATTCGGGCGCTTCATCTCTGAGTTTCAAGCCATCCAGCACAAACTGGCGGATATGGCGACGGATATCGACGCCTCCCGCTTGCTTACCCTGCGTGCCGCCTGGATGAAGGATAGCGGTCAGAATGTGAACAAGGAATCATCGATGGCCAAGCTGTTTGCCTCCGAGACGGCGGTCCGTGTAGCGGATGAGGCCGTGCAAGTTCACGGCGGTTACGGATTCCTGAAAGACTACCCTGTCGAAAAATTCTACCGTGACGTGAAGCTGTGTACTATTGGCGAAGGCACCAGCGAGATTCAGAGACTGGTGATCGCGCGGCAACTGTTAAATACAGAGCGGCAGCATGGCTGAGCTTGCCGAAGACGTTTTACGCGGCGATCAGCGCGCGTTGGCCCGCGCCGCGACCACTATCGAAAATCAAGAGCCTGGCGCAGACAAGCTGCTGCGAGATATTACTCCGCGCGCCGGGCAGGCACTTGTCCTGGGCATCACGGGAGCACCGGGGGCAGGGAAGAGCACGTTGTGCGATCGTATGATTTCGCTGTTGCGTGCTGAAGGGAAGACCGTTGGCGTCATCGCCGTCGATCCATCGAGTCCGGTCACCGGCGGCGCGATTCTGGGCGACCGTATCCGTATGCAGCAGCATCATGCCGACACGGGCGTCTTTATTCGCTCCATGGCCACACGTGGAATTCCAGGGGGCATCGCGCGCACCACCGCCAATCTTGCTACGCTCCTCGATGCCGCAGGCCGCGACGTTGTCATCATTGAAACGGTGGGAGTAGGACAAAGCGAGGTAGAGATCGCGAGGCTGGCGCAGGTGACGATCCTCGTCTTAGTGCCCGGTACCGGCGACGAGGTGCAGGCAATGAAAGCCGGCGTCATGGAAATTGCCGACGTCTTCGTCATCAACAAGGCTGACCTGCCGGGCACGGACAAACTCGAGCAGGAGATTCACTCTGTAGCGGGCAATCGTCCTGTACTACGTACAGTGGCGAGCGAAGGCCAGGGAATCGACGAGGTGATTCAGGCCGCGCGCGGCTGCAAACGCGAGTTGCATCTGCCGCCCACCGCCGCGGGGCCGCGCATCGATCACCTGGGAATCGCCGTCCGCTCGCTCGATCAGGCACTTAAGTTTTATCAGGAGCATCTTGGCCTGGATGTCGCGGCGCGCGAGACCGTCGAGCAGGAAAAAGTCAATGTGGCGATGCTGCCGCTCGGTGATCCCAGGATTGAACTCCTGGAACCATCTGGACAAGACTCCGTCATCGCAAAATTCATCGACAAACGCGGCGAAGGGTTGCATCACATCGCGCTAAAAGTACCCGATCTTTCCGCTGCCGTGGAGCGCTTGCAATCCGCGGGTGCGCGCATTCTCAACGAACCTCGCGCGGGTGCGGGCGGTCATCTCTACGTCTTCGTCCACCCGTCCTCGACTGGCGGCGTATTATTAGAACTCATACAAGCATGAACCCAACCATTGGAATCATCGGCGGCAGCGGATTGTATTCGATGCCCGGATTTGAAGCACACGAAGAACGCACGCTCAATACACCTTGGGGCGCGCCCTCCGATGCATATGTCGTCGGCCAACTCGCCGGCAAGGAAGTCGCGTTCCTGGCGAGGCACGGACGCGGCCATCGCATCTCGCCCTCCGAGTTGAACTTTCGCGCCAACATCTACGGCATGAAAATGCTGGGCGTCGAACGTATTCTCTCGCTGAGCGCAGTCGGATCGCTCAAGGAAGAACATAAGCCCCTGGATTTCGTGATCCCTGATCAATTCGTCGATCGCACCGGCGGCC
>CAZDGT010000423.1:0-11935 GCA_964504905.1 uncultured Bordetella sp.
TACGACACCGGCATCCGCCGAGCGCTCGCGGAAAAATCAACGTCTCCGGCCGCGACACGGTTTGTTTACAGCGACATTAATTTCGAACTGCTGGGTGAAATCGTTCACCGCCTGAGCGGCAAGACGCTGGATGTGTTCGCGCGCGAGGCAGTTTTCCAGCCTCTGGGAATGAACGAGACCGGATTTCTTCCCGCAGCGTCTCTACGGCCCCGCATAGCGCCCACGGAGATCGACGCAGCGACAGGCGCACCGTTCCGGGGAGTAGTGCACGACCCCACCGCGCGCTACATGGGTGGCGTGTCAGGGCATGCGGGACTGTTCTCGACCGCGGGCGACTTAGCGAAGTACGTGCAGATGCTCCTCGATGGCGGAGGGAAATTGCTGTCGCCGCTAACGGTCAAGAAATTCGCCTCGCCCAACTCGCCTCCGGATCAGCCTATTTTGCGGGGCTTGGGCTGGGACATCGACTCCCCATATTCATCGCCGCGAGGTGAGTTGTTCCCGCTGGGATCGTACGGGCACACGGGCTTCACCGGCCCGTCGCTGTGGGTCGATCCTGCATCGAAGACCTATGTGATCCTGATGACCAACTCGGTGCATCCCAGGGCCGGGAAGAATTTGAACGCACTGCGGTCGAAGGTCGCGACAGTTGTGGCCGCAGCGGTTGGCGTGCCGGGCGGCGTTCCTTACTATGAAACTCTTGAGTCCGCGGGCGTCCGGCGCATGACGGCTGCCAATCACCAGGTGATGACCGGACTGGATGTTGTGGAAGCGGGCAAGTTCGCGGAATTCGCTGGGAAGCGCGTCGGCTTGATCACCAATCAGACTGGACTAAACCGTGCAGGCCAGCGCAACATCGATGTGATGCGCGCGGCAGGCGTGCGTCTGACAACACTTTTCTCCCCGGAGCATGGACTCACGGGGAAAGAAGACCGTCCCGATGTGGCGGATGCCAAGGATGCGGCCACAGGGCTGCCGGTTTGGAGTTTGTACACAAACGGGCGCTATCGCATGACGCCCGCCATGTTGCAGGACGTGGACGTCCTGGCCTTTGACATTCAGGATGCCGGCGCGCGCTTTTATACCTACTCCTGCACCATGCTGTATGCGATGGAAGAGGCATCGAAGGCCAAAATCCCGTTCTACATATTGGACCGGCCAAATCCAGTGACGGGCACGCACGTCGAAGGACCGTTGCTCGATGACAACCTCCACAGCTTTGTTGGCTGCTATTCCATGCCCGTACGACATGGATTGACGCTGGGCGAGTTGGCGACCATGGCCAATGCCGAGCGCAAATGGGGCGCCGACCTGCACGTCATCAAGATGAAGAACTGGCAGCGCGGCGATTGGTTCGATTCCACCGGCATAAGCTGGACGGACCCTTCTCCCAACCTGCGCAGCCTGAATGCTGCGGCACTCTACGACGGACTGGCGCTGCTCGAAGCATCTCCTAATTATTCGGTGGGGCGTGGCACCGATGCGCCCTTCGAGCAGATCGGCGCGGATTGGATTCATGGCGCTGAACTGGCTCAGTTTCTGAACAACTGGGGCTTGCCAGGAGTGCGCGTATATCCCACCAAATTCCAGCCGCTATCCGGTCCATTCGCGGGCAAAATGATCGAGGGCGTCCGTTTCGTCATCCTGAATCGCGAACAATTGAACTCGGTGCGCGTGGGACTGGATCTCGCCTACGCACTGCAACATCTATATCCCGGCAAAATCAATTTCGAAGCCTGCCGTTTCTTAGTCGGCAGCCGCCAGGTAATCGATTTGCTAAAAGCCGGGGCAGCCCCTGGGGGCATCGAGGAACGCATTCGCGAACAAGTCCAAAGGTTTGAAGAGCGTCGGCGGCCATTTCTGATCTACTGAACGCAATTTAATGTACAGGTTGCTTACTCTAAGCTATGCCAAATGGCAGAGATCTACGTAATTCAGAAAATGTTTGTGGTATTCAGTAACCTTACGCGGCCGGTGCGCGTTTTATAGATAATTCAATCCCCGTTACGACGGCGGGCGCCCTCACCCCTATCACCCAATCGGCGCCCGCTACTTCTCTCCCAAGACAAGCCGCTACGGACCCTAAGGCCGTGGCAGTTGTCAATCCAGATCGTCCACTAGCCAGCTGATCGACCGGGCTAGGTAAGGCATTCAACTTATAGGCGGCGAACTCATGGCCTGTTAGACTACCGACATGCGCAGACTCGTCCTATGTGTCTTAGCGAGTAGGCTTATCTGCGCGCAGTCGGCGCCCACGCCGGAAACTCCTCTGAAGTGGGGGCAGGGAACAGGCGTGCGCGCTCCTGCGCCGATCAGCAAGGTTGATCCCGAATATTCCGAAGAGGCATTTGTCGCAAAGGTCCAGGGAACCGTGGTGATGAGCCTCGTCGTGCAAAAGGACGGCCGCCCAACCGATATCCGGGCAATCCTCCCATTGGGCTTCGGCCTCGATGAGAAAGCGATGGAGGCTGTAGCTCAGTGGCGGTTCCGGCCGGGTACAAAAGACGGTCACCCTGTTCCGGTGATGGCAACGATCGAATTGACCTTCAGACTCCCACGATGGCGATGGGAAAGCTTTTCGGTGCTTTCCGGCGATATCGCGACGAGGCCATCGATCGTCAAGGATGAATTCCCGCCGCCCACCGGCGGACCCCAAAAGGTTTTTATAAGTTACTTTCTGGACGTGAGTGAGCAAGGCGTTCCAGAGAATATTCGGGTGGAAAAATCGTCAGACAGACGATGGGAGAATGCCGCTATGCTCGCCCTTAGCCAGTGGCGATTTTCTCCCGCCCTTCGCAACGATCAGCCCGTCCGCGCTTCCTGCACATTGACGATTGCTTACACAAACTGAGCTTGCTTCGTGATATTCCAGCAAATCACGTATTACGGCAGCACGGATTACAAGAGGGCTAGCACCGTTTTGGCACTTTTTCTTTGCAGTTTAGTTGCCTATGCTCAATCATCGGGCCGCCCGTCTGTTTCCGCTTCTCTCCTGTCGATTGATGTTCAAACGGCAACGGTTTCAGGGTCCACGCCAGCAACGTACTTGAACATGATCGTTGATGCCTCAACTGGTCTCGACATCATCGATGTTTGTTCATCTAGTCCGCAAGTTCAGATTTCCCTCGTTCTGCCAAGTGGCGTCGAAATAACTCCAGCTAATGCAAGTGCCATGGGCTTCAACGCATCGGAGCACGTTATTAACAGCAGTGCGCCGGCCGCTTCCGGCGCCTTTACACCATTCGATAGTCCCGGCGCCCATGCAACGTTCAATCTCCCAGCGGGTTCTGCCACTGGAACCTACAAGGTCAAGGCCAACTCCACAAACGTGTCGACCGCGACGACGCTGAGTGCCATGTACATTTCTTTGTCGGGCGTCGCCGTCGGTTTGGCCAAGACAAAGAGTGTATACAGCGTCGGCGAAAACGTCGTATTGACCGCGGCGGTATTTCGCGGTACGAATCCTGTGATCAACGCAATCGTGACCGCTTCGGTGATTCCACCGCCGGGTACGGCGGACAAGGGAACACCTTCGAATGTTACGATGCCGGACTCTGGCCCAAACGACGCCCACGCTGGCGATGGACTCTATACCGGCGTCTACACTCCCACGGCTGCTGGATCTTATCAGGTTCTCGCTACCATCACCGGAACATTTAACGGCGCTGCATTCCGCCGAATCGCAACAACCACGTTTGAAGTTATGCGTTAGCGGTAAAGCTCGAACGCTATCGCTCCAGACCCTAAGGCCGTGGCAGTTGTCAATCCAGATCGTCCACCAGAGCGGAACTCAAGTACCTCTCGCCGGAATCCGGCAGAATCACGACGATCATCTTCCCCTTCATCGCGGGCTCATGCGCCAGCTTGACGGCGGCGGCCACGGCGGCGCCGCAGGAGATCCCGCACAGCAGCCCTTCCTCTTTTGCCAGACGGCGCGCCATCACGACGGATTCCTCATCACTCACCTGCTCGACGCGATCCACCATCTTCAGATCCAGCGTGCCGGGGATGAAACCGGCGCCGATTCCTTGGATGGCATGGGGGCCAGGTTCCATTTGTTTCCCGGACAGCGTTTGACTGATGACGGCGCTACCTCGCGGTTCCACGCCCACCGACAAGATTGGCTTCTTCTTTTCGAGTTTGATGTAGCGCGAAACGCCGGTGATCGTGCCGCCGGTACCGATACCCGCTACGAAGGCGTCGATCTGACCTTGCGTGTCATCCCAAATCTCTGGTCCCGTAGTCTTGAAGTGGATGTCAGGATTCGCAGGATTCTGAAACTGCTGCAGGAGGACCCAGCGATTGGGTTCGGCCGCTACCATCTGTTCGGCGCGTTCGATGGAAGCGCCCATGCCCAGGGCCCCGTCTGTCAGGATGATCTTCGCGCCCAGCAGCTTGAGCACAGCGCGGCGCTCGATCGACATGGTCTCCGGCATGAGCAGCGTGACCGGGTAACCACGTGCGGCTCCGACGAACGCTAGCGCTATGCCCGTATTGCCGCTGGTCGGTTCGATCAATTCGCGGCCGGGTTTGAGCAGGCCGCGGCGCTCCGCGTCCCAAATCATGGCTGCGCCGATGCGGCACTTGACCGAATAGGCCGGGTTGCGGCCCTCAATCTTGGCGATGACGCTGGCTTGCGCGCCATCGGTAACACGGTTGAGGCGCACCAATGGCGTGCGTCCAATGCTGAATGAGTTGTCAGGAAAAATCATTTGTCAGATATCCCAGTTTGCCACGTAACGGGCTTGGGATTTCTGCCAATTCCGCGCGAGCTCGGCGAAGGTGGTGTGGTCAAGGATGCTCGCAACGGCTTGGTCCACCTGGTTCCAGATCTGGTGGAAGGGGTTCGACGCAATACGCTTGGTTTGCTTGCCGTCTTCGACAAAGCGCAGCACCTCGCCCACGGTGATTTCGTTGGCTGGCTTGGCCAGGCGGTAGCCGCCTTCGGCGCCACGGCGGGATTCGACGAACCCGCCTTGCTTGAGACTCGCTAGGATCAGTTCCAGAAACTTTTGCGGAATCTTTTGGCGTCGCGCGACTTCGGCAATTTTCACTGGCTCGCCGGGAGGCTGCAGTGCTAGGTCGAAGACCGCCAACAGAGCGTATTCACTTTTCACGGAAATGTTCATGCGGATCGCGCGAGCGGACGTTCTACCTAGCGATTGTAGGGGTTGGCGAGGGAGGGTGTAAAGCTGCCTCAGTGCCCTTCGCCCAAGAACCGCTCTACTTCAATAGCGGCCATGCAGCCTGCGCCGGCGGCGGTAATCGCTTGGCGGTAGATGCGGTCCTGCACATCTCCTGCGTGGAAAACGCCTTCAATATTGGTGCGCGCGCCGCCCTTGGAGAGGATATAGCCGTCAGGGTCCAGATCGATCTGTCCAACGAATGGTTTGGTGTTAGGGATATGGCCGATGGCGACAAAGTAGCCGTCCGCGTCCTGATCCCAGACGCGGTTGGTCTTGAGGTCGTGCAGCTTCACGCCGGTGACGATGTTTTTCGAAACGTCGTAAACGTCTTCGACTACCGTGTTGGTCAAAATCTTGATCTTTTGGTTCGCACGCACGCGGTCCAGCATGATCTTCGAAGCGCGGAAATTATCGCTGCGATGCACCAGCGTGATGGTGTCTCCAAAACGCGTGAGGAAGTTGGCCTCTTCCATGGCGGAGTCCCCGCCGCCAATCACCACGATCCTGCCACCTTTATAGAAGGCTCCGTCACAAGTCGCGCAGGAGCTTACGCCCCGGCCGATCAGCTTCTGCTCATTGGGCAGTCCCAGCCAACGCGCTGACGCGCCCGAGGCAATGATCAACGAGCTTGATTCTTGCCAGTCTCCGTCAATGTTCAGGCGGAAGGGGCGCTTGGAAAGATCCGCTTCGGTTACCGTGCCGTGGACGTACACAGCACCAAACCGCTCCGCCTGCTTCTGCATGTTGGCGACCAGGTCCGGGCCGTCGATGCCATTCGGAAATCCAGGAAAGTTTTCGACTTCAGTAGTAAGCGAAAGCTGACCACCGGGTTCGTGCCCGATAACGACCAGCGGGTTCAATCCAGCGCGGGCGGTGTAAATGGCGGCTGTGCTTCCAGCGCAACCAGATCCAAGAATGATGACGTTATGCACGATTTATATTACCAACCAACTGATATTGATGATTGCGCGTCGCGCTTCGATTCAGCTCAGAACCACAGGGATACGATGCGGTTAGCCACGAAGGCAAAGACGTAGGCAAAGACGGTCATGTACACAAACTGGATCACCGGCCAGCGCCAGCCCGCGGTCTCGCGGCGGACAACGGCTACGGTGGACATGCACTGCATGGCAAAGGCGAAGAACACCAGCAGCGCCGCCGCGCCGCCGGGCGTCAGGTCATGCTGCAGAGCTGCCTGCAGGCCCACGGACTCCGTCGTGCCCTCGATCCCATAGATTGTACCCAGCGTCCCCACGATCACTTCCCGCGCGGCCAGCGACGTTATTAGTCCGATGCCGATCTTCCAGTTGAAGCCCAGCGGCCGGATCACCGGTTCCACGGCGTGCCCGATCATGCCCGCGATGCTTTGGCCGATCTCCGGAGCCTTGCCGTCGTGCAAGGGCAGATGCGCCAGCACCCAAAGAACAATTGCCACCGCCAGAATCACGGTACCCGCGCGCCGCAGGAACACTCGAGATCGGTCGATGAGCCGCAGCACCAATGACGTCACCGTAGGCCAGCGGTAGGGAGGCATCTCCAGGATGAAGGGCGCGCGCGTGCTCTTGAGCACCGTCGATTTCAGCAGACGTGCAGTAATAATCGCCGCAAGAAAACCCAGCACGTACAATCCCAGCAGTGCTGCCGCGCGAGTACCGAAGAACAATCCCAAAATCGGCTTCTCGGGAACAAATGCCGCGATCACCAGCGTATACACCGGCAGGCGCGCCGAACAGGTCATGAACGGCGCGATCAGAATTGTGGCGATGCGGTCACGCTTGTTCTCGATGGTGCGGGTCGCCATGATGGCCGGAACCGCGCAGGCGTACGCCGAAAGCAGCGGAATGAAGCTCTTGCCTTGCAGGCCTATGCGCGCCATCGTGCGGTCCGCGATCAAAGCGGCGCGCGCCAGATAGCCGGAATCCTCCAGCACTCCGATGAACAGGAACAGCAGCAGGATCTGCGGCAGGAACACGATCACCGACCCCACGCCGCTCCACACGCCATCGACGATGAGCGAGCGCAGTGGCGTATCGGGCATGGTCGCTTCGATCCACTTTCCGGAAGTCTGGATGCCGGCGGCTACCGCGTCCATGAGTGGGCGCGCTCCGGCGAAGATGGTTTGAAACACGCCGATCACCACCAGCAAGAACACCAGCGGTCCGATCAACGGGTGCAGGAAAATGCCGTCCAATCGGCGGGTCCACAAGGGCGGAGCCGGTGCGCGAAAGTTGGTGCGGCGGCTCATGTTGGCTGCCCAGTCGCGGACTTTGGGCACGTCTTGCAGTACCGGCAGTTGCAACAAGGGCGGCTTGGGCGGCAGGTGTTTAGGAGCCGCGTTCAGGAACTCGAACACCTTTTCGACGCCCGTGCCCTTCGACGCGCTGATCAGCACTACCGGAGTGCTGAGCTGTTTCGCCAACTCCGCCGCATCCACCTCGCCACCGCGGCCGTGGAGATCGTCGGCCATATTCAGGATCACTAGCGTCGGTAATTCCAGGCTCAGAATCGGAGCGGCCAGCGACAAGTGACGGCTGAGATTGGTCGAATCAAGGATCAGCATCACCGCGTCGGGCTTGGGCAGACCGTTCATGGTTCCCGCCAAGACGTCATGCGTGACACGCTCGTCTTCTGTGCGCGGCTGTAGGCTGTAGACGCCGGGAAGATCGACCACGTAAATTTCGCGATGATGATCGAGCTTCGCCCGTCCCATGCGATGCTCCACGGTGACGCCGGGGAAATTTGCGACCTTTTGCCGCAAGCCTGTGAGCCGGTTGAACAGTGTGGACTTGCCTGAGTTCGGCGGCCCGACAATAGCTACGATATGCTGCTTACCGGAAACTTCCGGTGGCGGCAAGGTAGCAGCGGCGGGGCCGTGGCAATCTTCCATGGTGGTGGTTCGCTATCGCAAAATCAGGTGCAGAGCAGTTTCGCGGCGCAACGCGACTTCCGAGCCGTCCACCCGGTACACTCGCGGGTCCCCCCCGGGTGCTGCGTGTGCGCGGACGACTGTGTGACCTGGCAAAAAACCGAGTTCCATGAGGCGCTGAGCGTCAATATCGGACATGTCGATACGCTCCAGAATCCCGGACTCGCCCTTCTTGAGGGCCGTTAAATTGCGCTGAGCCGGCTGGGCGTTCTTATTGAAACCCATTTGCATCCTGCATTCATTATGGCCTCCCCGGGATGCGATTTCAAGTACCGATTGCAAGTGACTTGCAACTAGCGCTTTAGCCACAGAGCGGAGCCAAGCAAGGTGAGCGTAAACGTCAGGACACTGAGAACAGCCCCCAACCTTACGGATCCAGGAGCATAGTCGACGGTAACCTGACTTTCTCCCTGCGGAACCGGAATGCCGCGCAACCCGCCATGTACTTCAGAGATGGGCACCAGGCTTCCGTTCACTCGTGCTTCCCATCCCGGATAGAACAGTTCGCTGAGCACCAGCGCGCTGCCGCTGGCAGTACGTACTCTTGCCGCCAAACGGCTTGGCGAATGTTCCTGAATATTGATTACCGCCGCCGCGTCGTTTTCTACCCATGCACGCGGATACCCGCTTGGATTCGTAAAGACCTTCCAATTCGCATCCGAGTACACGGGATTGGCGTCCGGCGCTGACACCGGCTTCAGGAAATAGCGGACATTGAGCAAGTCGATTCCGGGGCCGCCTCTGCCCGTCAGGTCCATGTAATTGGCGGCCAGAGTGACCGCACCACCGTTGAGCGTCTCGATACCGTAAGCGTCGCCGATATTCAATGCGGGGTCGGCGACTACCTGTACCCGAAACAACCCCGGCTGACGCTTTAGAAAGTCGGCCGCGCCGCGCATCGTGATCAGGCGTTCCAGTTGATCCCCGCTAGTCCGAGCCGCCTCAATCTTGTTAAACGCTATAGAGCTGAATGAATGCAAATCGAAAACGATGAACGCGACGACTAAAAAGCGGGCCATCGCCCCGCTGTGCTCCCCGGAGACGTAGCGGAATAGCGGATAGCTGATGATGATAAACAATAGCGACCATTCGGTCCACGGCTTCCACTCTGGCTGGCCGCGAACCAACGGAACGGCCAACACCACCGCCGACGCAACCGCCAGCCAAAGCAGCGAGCGGTTCAGCGGTCTCCACGACGAGATTTGTATCTCATAGCCACAAAACAAGATCTGCGCTCCGTAGGCGGCCAGGATCACCAACCCGAAGTGGGCCATGTAGAGGAAGCGGCTGGCTTCGCGCGCCATCCATAGAAGGGGCACGAACGCGTAGATCAATCCATACAAGAGCGACGTCGCCCCCAGCGAAAATAGAAACGCGGCGACGGCAAGTCCCGCCGAATACCGCACCCAGATATCTTCGCGGCACTTCCAAAATCCCACGATGGCCAGCAGCAATGGAAAGATGCCGAGGTAGGGGCTCAACACTTCGCCCGGTCCAAGCTTGCCCTGGAAATTCCACGAAAACAAATAACCCAAAAGTGTCCGCGGCAAGATGGAATCAACCAGATAAGCCAGGGGTATTTTTTGGGTGGCGGGCAGGGAAGTGCCCGAGACGAATCGAATCGCTCGCGCGCTGTATTCGGCGGATGGAAGCAATTGAATCGCCCCTGCGGACAAGCCGATGACCGTAATCACTGTAGTCACCATTGCGGCCCGCTGCCAGCCAGCTCGATTTTGGAACGCGTCGTACGCGGCTGCGGTCACCAAGATAACCACTTGCATCATGACGATGTGCAAGCCTCCGGCCAGGATCGACATCCCTAGTGTCAATCCAGCTAACGCCGCGTAAACCAAAGCGGGAAGCGATCTTGACGAATGTAGCGCCCGCAGTAATAGCAAAAACTGCAGCGGAAGCCACACCGTGCTCTCCAGCATGTGCGGCCACGGAACCACACCCACGAATCCGCCCAGCGAATAACACAAGCCGCCCAACAGAGCGGGGAAGCGGTCGAGTCCCAATTCGCGAATCAGCGCGAACATAAGAAAGGCCGCCAGCACGTGAGTAAGCACGAAGTACAGGTGATAGAGGACAGGAGACAGCAGCCCGTTGCTATTGGCAGGAAACAGCGCGAACAGCAGATGGAAAGGATAAAATGCGGCCGTCTGCATCTCGCCAATGAAACTGCGTCCACCGAACGCGTACGGATCCCACAGCGGCGCGCTTCCGTGGCGCACGCTTTCCGCCCAGAAGTGGAACCATGAGTATGCCTGATTGACGGTTTCCCCCACGGTCAGCATCGAAAACTGGCGGGTGAAAATGATCTTCCAATAGAACGCAACAATCGCTATCACCAGCCAAAAAAGGTACCTGGCCGTGGACTTTACCTTGGTTGGCTCGACCATGTTCGCGGTGTTCCATTCTAACGCAGGGATTCTCCCCGCGCGGCTACTTGCCGCCGAAGCGCAGCGTGATTCCGACGGTGGCCGTCAGAGGATAGGCGGGAGTGGCGTGTATCCGCGAGATCACCGGTGCGTCCGGCGTCACGCGCGATTCAAAATAGTTCTGCGTCTCATAGTAGTCGCGGTTGGTTAGGTTGTCGAGGCTGAAATGCAGATCGGCTTTGCGGTTGAGCCGCCGCGTCACGCCCAAATCCAGAACAGTGTGTCCGGTCGCCGCAATCGAAGGATCGTCCCCGTCGAGCCGGTAGTGATTGATGGCGCGCATCCGCAGAGAGCCGCTCCAGCCGTGCCAGGCCGCAACCGTGAGCGCCGCGTTGGCGACGAAGTGCGGCGCGCTATCCACGTAGACGCGGTGGTCGCCACCCTTATAAAACGCGTTGGCGATTTTGGTCATCCCTCCATTGAGGGAAACGCGGCGAGTCAATTCTATGGATACTTTAGTCTCGAAGCCATAGGCGCGCGTCGGACCCTTGAATTCAAACGTCCCATCGTCGGGAATATAGACCTGCTCATGCGAGTGATCGATCAGGAAAGCGTCCGCGCTCAACGATACCCGCCTAAGGTTCGAGGAAGCACCCAGCTGGTAAAAGTCCGTGGTTGCTAGCCGGGGCTGGTCTGGCCGCTGCACCACGATTCGGGCATCCACACTATTGATTCCACGGCCGTAGTTGGCGTGCAGCGTCAGCGGCACTCGGTGGGACGGTGTGAAGGCCGCGTTGCTCTTCGCCTGCCACCGCCCTACGGTCTGCGAACCAGTCAGCGCGGGGTCAATCTGGTCCTGAATGGCGTAACGGAACTCATCGAAGCGCAGGCCGCCGCCGATCAGCAGCCGGCCTTGCAGCAGGCTCAATGTCTCTTGCGCATAACTCGCCCCATTGGTCACATGCGCGTGGGCGCGGGTGGTCACGCCGGTGGGCGCGCGGCCCAGGCGC
Source organism: uncultured Bordetella sp. (assembly GCA_964504905.1). Taxonomy (GTDB): domain Bacteria; phylum Acidobacteriota; class Terriglobia; order Bryobacterales; family Bryobacteraceae; genus Palsa-187. The sequence continues at coordinate 11,504 of CAZDGT010000423.1, forward strand.
GGATACAATCCGACATTAATCTGGTTGTCGTGAAAATTGCCACCGGCGCTGAAGGTCGCGGCGACGGGTCCCACATGATGCAAATGCAGGTATTGGACGTTGCTGCCTTCCTGCAGGCGCGAATCGTGCTGCTGAATGGCGTCACCGTTCACCGGATCGCTCAGATAAAAAGTAAAGTTGGAATACAGATCGAACAGCGAGCGGCTCCCAAATCCGTCGATCTTGAGCGTGTCCCCGCTGGCAAAGGATTTGCTGTAGTAGGCGGAAAGTGTGCCCAGTTTTACACTGCCGCCATCGGAAGGATCAATGTAACCGAAGCGATCCAGTATGCGGCCCTTGACGGACGTACCCAGCAGATCCAGTGGAATCTGGCCCGACGAATAGAAATCGTTGCGGCCAAATATGAAGCGGAAGCCCATCTTCTGGCTGCTA
>CAZDGT010000424.1:0-24026 GCA_964504905.1 uncultured Bordetella sp.
AGCCTCCCGGGCGCGTCATGTTCGTCACGTTTGCCGCCGACAAGGTCGTGAAAGTGAAGGAAACTTACGCTGGCCTCGGCGGTTCTGTCGCTGAAACTCCCCAGCAACCATAGCTTTTCCGCGCACAAAGTACTCTGCCGGTACTGGTACTGCTTTAGCCGCAGTACCTTGTGACATTTCCGTTCGAAGCACCAAACTTGTAGCTAAGGAATCTTGTCTTTGATGGAGCGCACGGACTTCGAACCATGGAACAGTAAGGATGTCGCCAGATTGCTGGCGCTGGTCGAAAACCAGAAGCGCTACTACCAGGACATGGTTTCCGGCTTGCCGGTCGGACTGGTCGTGCTCTCCGCAAACCGGTCGGTGGTCTCTTCTAACCGTGCTTTCCGGCAGGCATTCAGCGTAAGTACTGAGGCCCTCCGCGGGAAGACTATTGAGCAGGTCTTGCCCTCAGACCGCCTTATTGAGAAGATCCGCGAAATGACGGTTCATGGAATTCCCCAGCCGGGATTTCTATTGGACCAAGGTGGCAAACTGCTGCGCATTGCCATTCTTCCTATCCGCAACCCGGACGAAGAGACCGAGATAGAAACCCTGCTGATGGTGACCGACGTCACAGATGTGCGCCAGGTACCTCAGCCCGCTGCCGCCCCTCCGCCCGCAGAAAACCTGCCCGCCACGGCTCAACGGAACGAACTCGAACAGTTGCGAATCACCGCTGAGCGCATTTCCGCTCTGCACAGTCTCTCGGCGCGCTTGGCCCACGATCTCAACAATCCTTTGATGATCATCTCCGGCTACGCGGAGGAGATGCTGAATCCGCTCTCGGCCGGGGATCCGCGGCGCGCCGACCTCGAACAGATTCTTGCGGCGACCACCCGCATTGGCAATCTGACGGCGCAATTGCTTGAGTTCACACGCAAGCATGCGGGCCGAGTGGAGCGCGTCGAACTAGCGGCCATGCTCTCCGGCCTGGGCGGGAAGATCGGACGCATCCCAAAAGAATCCATTAAGCCGGTTTGGGCCTTGGCCAATCGAGCGCAACTCGAGGAGATTCTGTTGGCCTTAGCTTCTGCGCTTCGCAACGATGCAGCCAGCGTGACCATCGCTTGCGACACGGCAGCGCTCGCTGCGGAGCCCTACGCGCGCGTGACGCTGCACGCCGCCGGATATAGCATGGAAGCCGAAAAGCGTAAGGTGATCTTCGAATCGTTCCTGCACAAGGATTCTGATCTTCCCGCAGGTGCGGCGCTGGCCCGTGCCTACGCAATCGTAAAGGAGTGGGGCGGCGAGCTGAGCTTTGAAAGCGACTCGGCAAACGGTTCCACCTTTGCTCTTTATTTACCGCCGGCTGATCCGGAGCCGCAGTCAACACCGCGCACCAGGGCCCGGACGGCACCGGCGGCTGGGGGCCCGCAACGGGGAACCGTCCTAGTAGTGGATGACGAATCCGGCATTCGCGAGCTGATTGTGAAGATTCTCCGGCGTGAGCGATATTTCGTTCTCGAGGCCGGCAGCGCCACGGAAGCCCTCGCTGTCGCCTCAGGCCATGATGGGCCGATCCATCTCCTGCTAACCGACGTCATGCTGCCCGATCGCAACGGCCGCGAGCTCGCCAAGCAATTGCGCGAAGCGCTGCCGGAGGTCAAGGTGATGTATATCTCCGGTTACACCGATGATGAATCCGTGCGCGCCGGCGTCTTCCCGCCAGGAGCGCGCTTCCTGCAAAAGCCATTTACGCTGAGTGCGCTGATCGGAACCGTGAAGGAAGCGCTCAGTCGTTAGAGTCGACGTCTTATTGGATCGATCCCGGCGTTTTCGGCTCCAGCTTGATCTCACCAAACGTCGACTCATATTGCGAGATGTTCTGGTTCAGCACGTTAGCCAGCGCCTTGGCCTGCTGCGGGCTCAAATAGACGCCCTCGAAATTGTGAATCGTCACGGCATCGGGAGCCGACTGATTCATGGTTCCGAATAGCAGAAAGAAATCCCACAGGCTGACGCGCACCTGCACGCTGTTGGCGTAGTGCTCACGGTAGTCGGTGGTGTTCGTGAGCTGAATCTTGGTTTGCGGCGGCTGCGGAGTCATATACGTTCAGCATAAAACGTCCAGCAGAAACGCGTACTCGATGGCGGTTTCCTTCAAGTGCTCGTAACGGCCGGAGGCGCCGAAGTGGCCGCTTCCCATGTTGGTCTTGAGCAGCAGCAAGCGGCTGTCCGTCTTGGCGGCCCGCAGCTTTGCTACCCACTTCGCGGGTTCCCAAAAAGACACTCGCGGATCGTTCAACCCCGCCGTCACCAGCAGGGCCGGGTATTCCTGCGCCTTCACGTTCTCATATGGCGCATACGATGTCATATAGCTGTAGAACTCCGGTTTGTTGGGGTCGCCGAACTCTTCGTACTCGCCAACCGTCAGCGGCAGCGTCGCGTCGAGCGCCGTGTTCAGCGAGTCTACGAATGGCACACCGGCCACTACGGCGGCGAATAGATCCGGGCGCATATTCACCACCGCGCCCATCAGCAGTCCGCCCGCGCTGCGCCCATTAATCGCTAGCCTGCTCGGCGACGTATATCTCTCGGCAAGCAACTTCTCCGCGCACGCGATAAAATCCGTAAATGTATTTTTCTTTTTGAGCAGCCGTCCGTCTTCATGCCACGGCTTGCCCAGATCCATGCCTCCCCGGATATGTGCAATCGCGTAGCCGAAACCGCGGTCGAGCAGGCTCAGCCGGTCCGAACTGAACGCCGGATCGATGCTGATGCCATACGAGCCGTAACCGTAGAGCAGCAGCGGCGCGCGGCCATCCCGCACAAAACCTTTCTTGTAAACCAGCGAGATCGGCACCTCTACGCCATCGGGTGCGGTCGCGTAAATGCGCTCTGACTGATATAACTGCGCGTTGAAGCCGCCTAGTACCGGCTGCTGCTTCTTTAGTTCGCGCTCGCGCGTCTCCATGTTGTAGTCGTAGACCGAAGCTGGCGTTACCAACGAGGTGTAATGGTAGCGCAGCATTTTCGTGTTGAACTCGGCGTTCGCCCCCAGTTCCGCTGTGTATACCGGCTCCGGAAACTCAACGGAGTGCTGTTCGCCCGTGTGCGCGTCGCGAATGCAAATCTGCGTCAATCCGCGATGCCGTTCTTCGGTCACCAAGTAGTCCTGAAAAGCCGTGACACTTTCGACCGTGATGCCTTCGCGTGCCGGAATGATTTCCTTCCAGTTGGCTTTTGACGGATCGGCCACCGGCGCTTCCACCACCCGGAACCCCTTGGCGGCGTCATTCGTACGGATAAAGAACGAATCTCCGCGGTGCGTCACGTCGTATTCGGTTTCGTACACCCGTGGCAGCAGTACGCGAAAATCCCCGGCGGACTGATTCCGCCGCAGATAGCGGACTTCCGATGTCAACGAGCTATTGATGTTGATGAATATGTAAGCGCGGCTGCGCGTGCTGCTAAGATCCAGCGGGAAGCGTTCGTCCGGCTCGTGATAAACCAGCGCGTCTTCCTTTACCCCCAGCGTGTGGCGAAAAACTTTGTATGGCCGCAGCGCTTCATCCAGCACGGTATAGAAGAATGTGGCGTTGTCCTCCGCCCATTCCAGCGTATAGGATGTTTTGGGAATTTCATCCGCCAACACCTCTCCCGTGTCGAGATCCTTCACGCGGATCGTGTACATCTCGTCGCCTTCCAGGTCCAATGAGTACGCCAGCAGTCGATGGCTCGGGCTGGTGATGAAGTTGCCGAGACGGAAATATTTTTGTCCTTCGGCCAGCAAGTTGCAATCGAGCAGCATTTCTTCGGGTCCGGCCACCTTTTTACGGCACTGAATGGTGTACTGTTTACCTTCCTCGGTGCGCGTATAGTAAAAGTACTCATCGCGTTTCACTGGCACGCTCAGGTCGGTCTGCTGGATGCGCCCCAGCATCTCTGCGTATAGCGCCGTCTGCAATTCCTCGGTATGCTGCAGCTTCTCTTTCGTGTAGGCGTTCTCCGCCTCTAGATAAGCGATGGTGTCCGGATCCTTACGGTCGCGCAGCCAGAAATAGTTGTCGACGCGCGTGTCTCCATGAACGGTCGTGGAATGTGGAACGATCTTCGCAATAGGGGCCATGGGAAACTATATTCTAGCGATGGTCACCGCGCTGCGAGCAATTACCGCCCTTCTGCTGGCCGCGTTGCTGCTGGTCGCTGCTGGTCCCGGATTTCGCTCGCGCCGCCAGTTCAACGAACACTACGCCAAGCATGGCCGTGAGTTTGGCAACATCTCGCAGCAGGAATATTTGCAGCGCGCCCAGGCATTGCGCGACGCTTCCGCCGGCGGCCCGATTCTGCAAGCCCTTACTGCCGATGGCATCGTATCGCGCTTCGACCGCAAGACCGGATACTTCGGCGCCTACAACCCCGATCGGACCATCCGCACCTTCTTTATTCCCAACGCCGGCGAACGCTATTTCCATCGCCAGGCCAGCAAGCGCGGAGCCGATTGAAGATGACAGACGCCCACTTGCGCGAATATCTCCGCGAGAATGGTTATCCCGAGCACGTCGTGAAGGAGGGCCGCGCCGGTCTCTTGCGGCAATGGCGCGACTTTATCGCGCAAGTGGAGCGCGGCTACTCGCTGGGGATCGAAGATTACCGCAATGATCTGGACGTCCGCGGCATCATTGCCTTCGCGAAAGCCGCCGACGCCGAAGTCCATGCGCTCGACTCCCGCCTCAAGAAGTTGCTGACGGCGACCGATATCCGCGTGTGGGAAAGCGGCCCCGGCGATGCCTTTTGGGACTTCGGTTACCCACGCAATGCAGGTCCCGGCCTGCTGGCGGATCTGCGGCGAGAGAAGCTACTGCTCTAGGTACGTGTAGCCGTTCAAACCGTCTTCATAGAAGCGCAGTAGCAGCCCGGATTCCTCATACCCAATGCGGCCTTCGCGCACTGCCGTCTCCACGTCACGGCGAAACTGCTCGGCCAATGTCGTGGATTTGAACTGCACGTAATCCAGCACTTCGCGCACGGTGTCGCCGCGGATCAGCGCATCGATCACCACTGCACCCTTTTCATCCAGCTGCACGTGCACTGCGTTGGTGTCGCCGAACAGATTATGCAGATCGCCCAGGATCTCCTGATACGCTCCCACCAAAAACGTTCCCAGAATGTATGGCTCGCCGTTGAAAGTATGCAGCGGTAGCGTCTTCTTCACGTCGCGGCGGTCGATGAACTGGTCCACCTTGCCGTCGGAGTCGCAGGAAATGTCGCCCAGAATGCCGTGATGCGATGGCTCCTCTTCCAGACGATGGATCGGCATGATCGGGAACAACTGCTTCACCGCCCAGCTATCCGGCATACTCTGAAACAGCGAAAAGTTGCAGAAATAGGTGTCGGAGAGCAGCGAATCCAAACCCTCCAGCTCTTCCGGGGATTCGTCCAGATCCTTGGCCATTTTCTGAATGCGCCGGCAGATCACCCAGTAAATGCTCTCCGCCCAACTTCTCTGCTGCAGCGGCAAATACCCCAGGCTGAAAAGATTGAGTGCGGAATCCAGCGCCTGCTGCGCATCGTGAAAACTTTCCAGCAGGTTCTTCGAACTCAGGCTGCGCATCGTATCCTTCAGATCCCGCAGCGGCTGCTCTACTTCATCGTTGAACTCAGGCAGAGTCTCTTCTTCGCCGAATCCGGTCACACCCAGGACGTTGAACACCAGCACACTGTGATACGCCACCACCGCGCGCCCGCTCTCCGAGACGATGGTCGGATGCGGCACTTCTGCTTCGTCGCACACACTTTGAATGTGATACACGATGTCGTTGGCGTATTCCTGCAGCGTGTAGTTGACGCTCGATTCGAAATCCGTCTGCGAGCCGTCGTAGTCGATGCCCAATCCGCCGCCGACGTCCAAATAGTTCAAGCCCGCACCGGCGCGCCGCATCTCCACGTAGGCCCGTGCCGCTTCGATCACCGCCGCCTTGATCTGGCGGATATTGGTGATCTGACTGCCTAAGTGAAAGTGCAGAAGCTGCAGGCAATCTTCCATCCCCAGCGCCTTCAACTGCTCCAGCGCCCGCAGCGCTTCGGTCACGGTGAGCCCGAACTTCGAGCGGTATCCGCCAGACGACTTCCATCGCCCCGACCCGCGGCTTGCGAGCTTGATGCGTAAGCCGATTACCGGCCGTATGCCCACGCGCGCCGAGTGTTTCAGGATCAGTTCCAGCTCTGTGTACTTTTCCACCACCGGGATGATCTGCCGCCCGATTTTCCGGGCCAGCATCACCATCTCGATGTATTCGTCGTCCTTGAAGCCGTTGCAGATGATGGGAGTCTCGTTATCGGCGATCGCCAGCACTGCCAGCAGTTCCGGTTTCGACCCGGCTTCCAGGCCGAACTTGTATTTGCGGCCATACTCGAAGACTTCCTCCACCACCTGCCGCTGCTGATTCACCTTGATCGGGTACACGCAGCAGTAGGTCGACTTGTAGTTGTGCTCCGCGATGGCGTTCTGGAACGCCTGGTGCATCTCACCCAACCGGTGCTTCAGGATTTCGCCGAAGCGTATCAGGATAGGCAGCGAGATCCCGCGCAATTGCAGGTTGTCCACCAGTTCTTTGAGATCGATGCGGCGCGCGGGGTCTTTATCGGGGCGCACCCACACGTGACCATTTGGCTCTACGGAGAAGTAGCCCTTGCCCCAACTGGCGACGTCGTACAACTCTCCCGCTTCCGCGATCGACCAGCGGTCGGCCGGCTCGCGAACCGGAGCACTCTCGTTGGCCTTTACAGTTGCCATGAGCTTTCAGTGTCCTTCGATTTGACCCGCGCCGCAAGTGAATAATGGATGACGAAACGCGGTCCTCGCCGCCTTGCATGCTATTATGTTCCCTAGCCCCTCCAGTGGGCGGCTAGCTCAGTTGGGAGAGCACCGCGTTCGCATCGCGGGGGTCGTGGGTTCGAGTCCCACGCCGTCCACCATTCAGCCTTCCATCTCGCGAAGGCGGTCTACGGTAAACCCCTTAAATTGTGGCAAATAAGGCCGATAACAATTATTGATTTGCGCCCGCATTGGTTCTCCCGTATAGTGAAATTGTAAACGCGGAAGCGAGTTGCTTCCGCCCACGTTTTACCCCCGTCGTACTCTTACCCCGTCCCTGCAGACCTCAGCATTCCTAGCAGAAGTTTATGGGCGCATGCTCCGCGCATGTGCATACCTCTTTAATTCTCGAATTTTCCTAAAGGAGTTTCTCAAATGAAAACCAACTATATCAAGAAGACGTGGATGCATTTTTCGCTGGCTGTGAGTGTCTTAGGCGCGCTGGCAACAGTTGCGCACGCGGAAAGTTTCTCCGTCGCAGTGCCGTTCGCTTTCGAGGCCGCCGGCAAGAGCTTCCCCGCCGGGTCCTACAGTGTAGATTCGGTTACTAGCGGAGTCTTGGTCATCCGCGGCGCCTCTTCAGGCGAGTCGGCGGCGATCATGGTTTCGCCGTCCAGCTACTCCACTAGCTCAAAGACCAGTCTCGTGTTCGAGCAGAATGCCGCAATGCCTGTGTTGTCCACGGTCAATATGAACAGCGGGCTCACTCTCAGCATCATGCCCTCCAAGCGCCTGACAGCAACTTTGGCGCTGCCATCCAAAGGATCGATGGTTCTTTCCCATCCCTAACCCCGCAGCAGTTCGGAGGGTCCCAACCGGGGCCCTCCGTCCCATCCTCGTCTTATACCCCGTCTTATGATGGAAGTGTGAGCGCCGACCCCGCCGTAACTTTAACCAAGGCCCAGCAGCTCGAGAAGATGCAGCGCGATTGGGATGCGCGCGCTCGCGAAAACGCCCGCTACTATGTCGCCACAGGCAACGCCGAGTGGTCTGATCAGGAATTCTTTGCGTCCGGCGAAAAAGCCATCGCTGAAGACGTCCTCACCGACGTGATCAATGTCTGTCAGGGCAAGGACCCCAAGGCCATGCGCGTCCTAGAAATCGGCTGCGGAGCCGGTCGCCTCACCCGCGCCCTTGCCAACCTGTTCGGCGAAGTGCACGCGGTGGATGTCAGCGGAGAAATGGTGGCACGCGCGCGAGCCGCGCTCTCTGGGCATCCAAACGCCCACGTCTACCAGAACAACGGTCAAGATCTCACGGTGGTGCCGCCATTAACCCGGGGGAAACCCGGGAAAGCGCTTTGGGCTCCGTTGTGGTTGGCTCGCGTGGCCCCGGCCAGTTGGAAAATCGAGTTCGACTTTGCGTATTCCAACATCGTCTTTCAGCACATCCCCAGCCGGCAAGTGATCGAGAACTACGTGCGCGAGGTGCACCGCTTGCTCCGCCCCGGCGCCCTGTTCAAGTTCCAGGTGCAGGGCTTCCCGGTCGAACCTAATCCTGACGACACCTGGAACGGCGTATCTTTTTCCGACGAACAGGCCTGCGATATGGCCGAGCGCAACGGCTTCGAGCCGCGCTATCGCCACGGCGCGGGTACTCAAGATTTCTGGCTGTGGTATTTCAAGAAACCTTACTAACCGCTGCCTGAAATCGAGTCGTCATATCATGTAAGCGTGCTCATCCTGCGTGTCTTCGCGTTGACGGCGATGCTGGCCTTAGCTGGCCGTGCGCAGGAGATCATCGATTTCGAATCCGCCGGCTTGAAATACAAGGCTATGACGCGCGGCGGCGTTACTGTGATGTTTTCGGTGCTGCCCACGCGCATTCGCGACTATGCGGTGCTGCAAATGGCCGTCTCCAACGGCGCGCCGGTTTCCTGGACCATCAAACCGGAAGATTGCACGTTCGAGAAAGCGGATGGACAGAAAGTACAAGCGCTCCCCGCCAAAACCGTAGTGAACACGCTCATCGAAAAAGCCGGACGGGGCGACGTGATCAAGCTGATCGCTGCCTACGAAAACAGCTTGTTCAATAACGCGCAGATCCATTCCACCAACGGTTATGAGACGCGCCGCCAAAACGCCTTTGCTGAGTTCGGCTCATCAAAGTTGCGAGCCGCTGCAGCAGCCTCGGCCATCGCCCTGGTGACCACCAAGCTAACTCCGGGACAATCCACCGACGGCGCGGTGTTCTATCCCAACCAGGGCAAGCCGCTCGGAACTGGAAAACTCGTCGTCAACATGGCAGGCGAGACGTTTGTTTTCCCGTTAGAGGACGCGCGCCCGCGCCTCCCCTAGAGCAATCTCAGTGCCCGGCTCGGCAAACTGGGTACGCACGTACGCCATTGCGACCGTCTTCCCGAGAGCTGACGAGAACACGGCACTGGCGATTTCCCCGGCGTCCGCGTCGCCCGATTTCAGCTTCGTTCCAGCCGGAGGTGGTTCCAATAAATCGATCTCGACCCGCCGAAGCACGCGATGAATCTGCGCGCGGCTCCGTACGCGCTCCACGATCTCCTGCCCCAGATAGCAGCCCTTTGCGAAGTGGACGCCGTGCAATTGTCCGGTTTCCTGCACTAGATAGCGCTCTGTAATTTCCTCGCCATAGCGCGGACGTCCGCGCTCGATGCGAACCGTGCGCAGGTCATCAAGTGTTGCGCTCGCCACTCCAGCCGTATCTAGCGCCGCCACAAGCTCCACTTTCTCCGTGAAAGGCAGAAAGACGTAGAATCCGTTCACTCTCGCCACGGTTCTGTTGCCCCAAGAGGCGGTCGAGTATTCCACTTCAGGAGCCGGTGCGCCGAGTCTCTTCAGCACCGCAGCGGCCTCCGGGCCTTGGACGGCAATGGTCACCATCTGTTCCGTCACGTCTTCAAGCGTGACATCGTCGGCAATAATATACCGGTCGATATGCTCGAAGAGTTTCCGCCGGGTCTCTGGCTCGGTATCGAGCAATAACGAATCCTCAAAGCAAAAAATGTTCACGTCGCCCAGAATGCGCCCTTGCGCGTTCAGGAAAAAAGCGTAGCCACCCTGCCCGGGCGTTAGCGACTGCACATCCTGCGTGGTCATCGCATGCAGCAGGCGCACGCGATCTTCGCCTAACGCGCGTATCTTGCCGCGCGCGGATAAATCGATCCACGCAGCGCTCTCGCGCAGCCCTTGGTAGCCCGAAGTAGCGGCACGCGTTGCTTCCATACCCCTACTGTATAATGAGCCCAAAACTCGCTTACCATCTAGTTGAAAACCTTGATCGAAAGGCCTAAGGAGGAATCGTGAGTCTACATTCTGAGATCAGTGAACTGCACCGCCTGAGCGCCGCCCTGGGCGTCGCCCGCACCAGCGCAGGCTTCGAAAACCTGGTGGCGGGAAGGGCGCCAGCGGCGGGGGAATCGCCGGAGCTTCGCGCGGCTCTCCTCTCCACCGTCGATTGTCTGGCGTTTCTGAACGTGATCACCAATCGCCTGATCTCGGCTCTCTCCGATGTCGAGATCCGCCTCCACCAACTCAATAATGCTGGACCCGGCGCGGCCGGACCCCGCTAGGCATGATCCACGAAATCCTGCCCGTGGGGATGCTGCAGTGCAACTGCTCTATCTTCGGCGACGAGCAAACGCATGAGGCCATCGTGATCGATCCCGGCGATAACATCGATGACATTCTGGCGCTGCTCGCCAAGCACTCCCTGCGAGTGAAGTCCATCGTCATCACGCACGCCCACATTGACCATATCGGAGGAGCCGCCAAGCTCAAAGCCGCCACCGGCGCTCCGGTGCTGATGAACGCCGCCGATCAGGAGCTCTACGATCATCTCGACGTGCAGGCATCCTGGCTGGGCATGGAGCCGCCCCCAAAAACCGCCATTGACGATGCGGCGCGCGATGGCGATGTGCTCACGCTAGGTCCCGCTGAGTTCCGCGTCTTGCACACACCCGGGCATACTCAAGGGAGCGTTTCTCTGTGGATTCCCACCGAGAACAAACTGATCGCGGGCGACACTCTGTTTCGCGATAGCATCGGCCGCACTGATCTGCCCGGTGGCAATCCGCGCCAGATTCTGCGGTCCATCGAAGACAAGCTATTGGAACTGCCGGAAGAAACGATTGTCGTGCCCGGGCACGGACCCAACACTACCATCGGCCGCGAGAAGGAACGCAATCCGTTCTTACAAGGTCTCTGATTTCTTGCGCTGGATCTCGGCCATCACCGTCGCAACCAATTCCTTGGCGTCGGTCAGGCACTTACTGATGATCTGAATGTCCATAGCCGGTTTCCCGGGCTGCCGCGCACTCTGGCAGTAGACTCCATGCTGCCCCACCAGTACCAGCGCGTCGGTCAGCAGATCCAGCGTCACCGCCAGGCGCCCGCGTTCCAGACCCATGCGGAACTCATACTCTTCCAGCGCTTGCTTACGGTCTTCATAGACGGACATGTGTCTTCAAGTATCTCAGGGAACCGTCCAGCTCCCGCGCTGCACCCATCCGGAATTGCTATTTGGCTCGTTGGCCTGCAGATAGATCGTCTTCGCCCCACTAAAATTCAGGAATACGATATTGATCGCGAATGCCACTGAATTGCCTGCTGTGGTCATCACTGTGTATCCCACCGCGCATTGCGTATTGAATAGATTTGCCGAAGAGCCGATCGGTTTCGTGGTGAGTATGGTCGCGGCATCGTTGTAAAGCCCGATCGTTGCGGTGGTGCGGTTGTAGATCAGATAGCAGGCGTTGGCCACAACATTAGGGGGGCCGGCCGCGAGCAGCATGGACATGCCCGTAATGTTCTGCTGCGACGACGAATCACTCACCGTGAACGTGAAATTGGGCGAGGTGCCCGAACCCGAAGCGGGACTGACGGAATCGGCCGTCGGCGAGCCTCCCGTCACCGTCCATCCGCCCACGATGACGAATCCGGAGTTCGACGTGGTCTCCGAAGCTAACAGGTAGACGTTCTTGGCTCCGAACCAATTGGCATTGAACGTGAGATCCACCGTCACCGTGATCGACGTCACCCCAATCACCACGGTGGTATTGGTTCCGTTCAACGTGCACTGCCCGTTCGACGCCACGGTGTTCGATCCTGGCGTCACCGGAGTGGCCCCATTCGCAGGAACGTCATATGCGAGCGACACCACGTTCCGCGTGCGGTCGTAAACCATGCTGCAGGCGTTTGTCGTGTTGAGCGTCGCGGCAAGCAGCATCGCCGCGCCAGTCAGGAAACCGGAGCCGCCTTGATCTGAAATGGTGAAGCTGAAGCGTTGGCCCGCACCCGATCCCGTGCCCGGCACCACTGAGGTCGCCACCGGCAGCCCGCCGGCCGCCACCAGATATGTGCCTCGCAGCACCCAACCCGTGTTCAGCCCCGCGTCGGAGCCGAACATATATATGTTCTTGGTCCCGCTGAACGCCGCCTTGAACGAGACCGCCACCGTAATGATTTGCGAGAGCCCAGATGCCGCCGCCGACACCGCCCCTATTTGGCACTGGCTGTTTTGCAACACTGCGCCGGAGCTGAGCAGCTTGGAATCGGAGCCGGCCCCGTTGTTCCAGACCAACGATACTTTGCCCGCGTTGCGATCATAAACCACGTCGCACGCGTTGGTGACGCTAGCGCTGGTGGTGTTAAACAACATGGCCATGCCGATCAGGTTGGATGCGCTCTGCGTGTCGGAAAAGACAAATGTGAAGGTTTGGCTTGCCCCGCTGCCCGCATTCGGAGACACGGAATCGGCCGACGGCTGCGGCGGCGGAATAACCACTGTCCACGTCCCGCGGGCCACCCAGCCGGTGTTAGAGCCGGCGTCCGCCGCATAGAGATACACTGATTTGCCTCCCCCAAATCCCGGTCGAAACGTCAGCGATAAATTCAGTGTCAGCGTGCTGCCCGCCATACTAACGGAACTGCCCGCGCCGTTCACGATGCACTGGCTGTTCTGCTGGCTGCCGCCGCCGAACGTCACCGCCTGCGTTCCCGTCGCTGGATCGTCGTTGGCTAGGCTCAACACATTGGCTGCGCGGTCGTACGAAACGTAGCAGCCGAATCCGGGAGAAGCGCTGGCATTCACCAGCAGTGAGACTGTCGTAAGTGCCACTGCGCCGCCGGTATCCGAATACTGTGCGGTGAATGTCACCGAGCTGCCGCTTCCCGAAGCGGGCGTCACCGATACTGCGGAAGGAATCTGCGGCGGCGGAGGCGTCACGCCCAAGCGCGCCAGCCAACCCACGCTCCCCGCGATGTTGGCCGCCTGGATCGGATTCACCAAGGGCAAATTCAAAGAATTAGTTTGTCCTCCCAGAAAGATGTTGCCGTTCGCATCCACCGCCACGGCATTCGCCACATCCGATCCGCTTCCTCCATACCAGCTCGAGAATCCTAAAGTATTGCCCGCGGAATTCAATTTGGCGATGAACGCGTCGGAATGCCCTCCGAACCCGGCCTGCACCGGATTGCTCTGCGTGAAGTCCCCCGAGGATGTGTATCCCACCGCATATGCATTGCCGCCACTGTCAATTCCCACTCCGGAGACCCAGTCAAAATCGGTTCCACCTAGATAGGTGGCGTACGCCGCCGCGTTACCCGCGGGATTCAGCTTGGTCACGAATCCATCTGAAACCCCATTGAAGAACGCTTGAAACGCGCCGCTCGTGACCGGAAAGTCCGCTGAGTTGGTGACGCCCGCCACATAGGCGTTGCCGCTCGCATCCACTGCGATTGCGTTGGCTTGTTCAGGCGTCGCCGTTCCGCTGCCACCCAGGTAAGTGCTGTACAAGAGCATCGCGCCACCGGAGCTGATTTTCGCGACAAAAGCATCCTGCGCGCCCCGGTTGCTCGTCTGGATGGCCCCGACCAGTGGAAAGTTAGTGGAGTAGGTCCCGCCCGCCACGTAGGCATTGCCGCTCGCATCGAGCGCGATCCCGCCGGCGTGTTCATCGCCTCCCCCTCCTACGAAAGTGCTGAACGCATATGTCCCGTTGGAATTCAATTTGGTGACGAACGCGTCCGTTCCGCCACCGATCGCCGCTTGGAACCCACCTACTACGGGGAAATTAGCGGACCGTGTATCTCCCGCGATGTAAGCATTGCCCGACCCGTCGGCGGCAATTGCCGTGCCTGCTTCGTAGGTCGATCCACCCAGATAAGTACTGTAGAGCAGCGTATTCCCCACCGCATTCAATTTCAGTGCAAATGCCGCCGTGGACCCGCCTCGCGTAAATCGTACCGGCGAAGCCAGCGGAAAGTTCAAAGAGGTTGTCGATCCGGTTGCGTAAGCTTGCCCACTTGCATCCACTGCGATCGCCGCGGCCCGGTCAGCGCCGCTCCCGCCGATGTACGTCGCGTAGACGAGTCCGAGGCCGGCCGGATTGAGCTTCACCACAAACGTATCCACGCCCCCGGCGTTGCTGGCTTGCGCCGAGAGCACGATCGGGAAATCGAGTGCCTCCGTCCACCCAGCCGCGTAGAGATTGCTCGCGCTGTCGAGTGCGACTCCTGTCACTGCCCCGAGGGCCGAGCCGCCTAAGTAGGTCGCATACGAGATCACCGGATCGATTATCAGCGCGAGCGAAGGCTCGTACGCATCCACGTCGAACCCCACCGTTCGCTCGTCGAACAATTTGTACCGGCCCGCCACCATCAAGCGCCCCGCCGGCGTGTCCTGGAAAATCTCAGGCGCATCCTCGACCAAATTCCCCGCATGCAGGCGGCCCGCCGGATCAATGGCGACGTCCACGGAATATTTCACACGGATGCTTTCCGGATCAGCCCCAGGCGCCACGCGATACTCAGATTTGATCCGGCCGTCGGCGCCGGAGTAAACCAGGTCGATGCCGCGATATAGATTCGCGTAGCGAATTTTCCGATGCGTAGCCAATCCCGTGCGCCACTCGGCCGGATCAGGCCCCGTTAGAAAGTTGGCATGACCCATCGGCTCAACGCCACTTATTTCCGCTGCGGCATTCGCACCCTGGAATCTCGCACTGACGGATCTGCCCCCACTATGAAAGTCCACGCCTTCGTGTGAAAACCTAGCCGTCGTTCCAGGAACCCGGATCAGGTAGCGATTCGCCGCCTCCTCAATAAAGAACAAGGGCACCGGATCTAGCGCCGCCGCGCCAGCCTGACCCACAAATAGCGCGACAGCGCAAAACCGTCCACTAAACCGCATCTAAGGGAAAATATCGGACCGCCCTAGGGGACTGAGACCTCCGATAAAACCTAGGAGCCTATGTAGCGGGCGTAGAGGCTGCGCGCGATTCCAACATCTGTCGTGCCCTTAATGATTGCGCGTCCGTCGGGAAATACCGTGAGCTCGTAGGGATCGAGCGCCACGCGCAACGCAAACTCGTTTGATCGCACCGCCGCCACCGTGCCCAGCCGCTGCGCCAGCGCTGGCAGATCCAGCGGCCGCGAACGCTCATGAATCTGCACCGCATTCCGTCCGCACAAGCTAATCGGTGCGCGCCGCGAACCATCCAGATAGATGAACTCCCGGCGCACGCAGCACGGGCATTGCGCATCTCGCGCCGGAGGCGCCAACTGGCGAATCGTTCCGCTCCACACATCCATCGTTGTCAGCCTCGCCGTTACCGGCTCCACGCCCCGCGCCAAGATCTTCAGCGCATCTGCCGCCTGCAACGCCGCAATCGTGGCAGTCACCGGAGCCAGCACGCCTTCCGTTTCGCAAGTAGGTTGTGCGCCCTGTGGAGGTTCCGGATAAACGCACTTCAAGCACGCCGTCGTCCCCGGAAGAATGGCCAGCTTGATCCCGTAACTCCCCACCGCTGCCCCATAGACCCAGGGAATTCGGCGCTCCACCGCGGCATCGTTGATCAGGAATCGTGTCTCGAAATTGTCGGTGCCATCTAGGATCAAATCGATGTCCTCGAATAGATCCTCTGCATTGGCCGCCGTGAGATCGGCAACCATCGGCTCCACGGTCACTTCGGAATTCACCCGCGCCAGCCGCCGCGCCGCCGCCACGGCCTTGGGCAGAGCCTCGGCCGCATCCGATTCTTCAAACAAAAACTGGCGCTGCAGGTTTGACCACTCGACGAAATCCCGGTCGATGATGCGCAGCCGTCCCACGCCCGCGCGCGCCATGGCCTCTGCTTGCACCGTTCCCAGAGCTCCGCATCCGACGATGGCCACACTCGCGGCGCGAATCTTGGCCTGCCCCTCTTCGCCCAAAGGAGCGAACCGTACCTGGCGCGAGTAACGGGATTCGGTGGGACGCATCAAACAGGTGGAAGACTCCGTGGGCTTCATTTCGATGGTAGCAGTAAGACGCAGAGGTCCACGGCAAAATCAATCGGCATTGCCGGAGGGTGCGTTATCATTGGGGAACGTGCGTCCGCCGGTGTTGATGTTTCTGCCGCTGCTGCTCGGCGCCGTAGCGGCGTCGGCCCAAAATTCCATACCCGGCGGCGGCTCGGCAAACCTCGAGGGCCGTACGATCTCGCGGATTGACTTTGATCCCGCCGTCCAGCCTCTACCGCGGGAAGAGCTGGATCGCCTGCTGCCCCTTCACGCCGGAAGTCCGCTGCGCCAGGCGGATGTTCGCCAGTCGCTTCAGAAGCTGTACGAGACAGGGCGCTATGCTGATGCAGCTATCGACGCTGAGCCGGCGGGAGACGGTGTCGCCCTGCGCATTTCCACCCAATTCAATTACTTTGTCGGCGGCGTAAGTATTGACGGAGTTGCTGATCCGCCCAACCGCAACCAGCTCCTGACCGCCACCAAGCTCGAACTCGGCGCCCCGTTCGCCGAGCCCCAGATGACGCAGTCCATCGAAAACTTGCAGGAGCGGCTTCGCGCCAACGGGCTCTTTCGAGCGATGATTCACTTCGACCTCGATCGCAACCCCTCCACCGAGGAAGTGAGCGTTCATTTCCACCTTGACGCCGGCCCGCGCGCCCGCTTCGATGGAGTGAATCTTACCGGCAAGTTTGACCGTCCGGCCGATAAAATCATCCGCGCTACACGATGGCACCGCAGCTTCGGCCCCATCCAGTTCCCCGGCTGGAGTCAGGCCACTGAGAATCGCATTCAAACGGGCCTCGAACGTGTGCGCCGGGATTTTCAGAACCAGAACCGTTTGCAGGTGCAGGTGGCGCTGAATCCTTTGGAGTATCACGATAAAACGAATACTGTTACGCCCACGTTGGTCATCGACAATGGCCCCTTGATCGAGGTCACCACCACGGGGGCCAAGGTCTCCCAGGGGCGTTTGCGGCAGTTGATTCCCATCTTTCAGGAGCATGCCGTTGACCGCGGCCTGTTGCTGGAAGGCTCCCGCAACCTGGTGGATTATTTCCAGGCGCAAGGTTATTTCGATGCGGCCGTGGATTTCACTGTAAAATCGCCGTCTCCCGGTGTTCAACTGATCGACTATGCCGTGGAGCGCAGCGCCCGCCACCGGCTGGTCGGCATTGAAATCACTGGCAATCATTTCTTTGACATCAATACCATCCGCGAACGCCTCTCGGTGCGGGAAGCCGGCAGGTTGCGCAACCGCAATGGGCGCTACTCCCGGAAACTTCGCGATGGTGACCGTGCCGCGATTCTCGACCTGTACCGTTCTAACGGATTTCGTGACATCCAGGTCGCTGCCACGACGCTCGACGATTATAAGGGCCACACCGACGATCTTGGCGTACGCTTCGAAATCGAGGAGGGAGCTCTGTGGTCGGTAAACCAACTCCAGATCGAGGGCGCTCCCGAGGCTGATATTACTTACCTCCGCGGAATTATCCAATCCTCGGAAGGGCAGGCTTTCAGCGAGGCTAACATCGCCGCTGACCGCGATGCCATCCTGGGATACTTCTTTAACAATGGCTATCCTGATGCCAGTTTTGACTGGTCGCAAACGCCATCCGGTGTTCCCAACCGTGCGAATCTTCACTACACGATCCGCTTAGGCGAGCGCCAATTTGTTCGGGACTTATTGGTTCGCGGCCTGGAAACGACGCGTCCCAACGTGGTACTGAGCCGAATTCTCATTCACCCCGGAGACCCCATCTCGCAAAGCCGCCTGGGGGAAACCCAGCAGAAACTCTACGATCTGGGAATTTTCTCCAAGGTTCGGACGGCATTGCAGAATCCCGACGGGAAAGAAGAAAGCAAATACGTGCTGTTCCAGTTAGACGAAGCCGCCAAGTACTCCTTCAACGCCGGACTCGGAGCGGAGCTGGCGCGGATCGGTCAGGGCATCACCACCTATGACGCGCCCGCCGGCCAAGCGCTTTTCGCCCCGCGGGTTACCGCTGGAATCAGCCGCTTGAATTTCCTCGGCTTGGGTCACACCGTCAGCCTGCAAACCATCGCTTCCACTTACCGGCAGCGCGGCGTGCTCAGTTATGTGGCGCCCCAGTTCAGGGGCCATGAGAATCTCGCGCTCACTGTTTCGGGCTTGTTCGATACTTCAAAAGATGTCCGCACCTTTGCATCGCGCCGTTCGGAAGGGTCCATCCAGTTAGCCCAGCGCCTGTCTCGGGCCAACAGTTTGCAGTACCGTTTCGCTTTTCGCCGGGTCACCGTCGGTGACTTGAGGATCTCGCCGCTGCTGGTTCCGCTGTTATCCCAGCCGGTGCGCGTCGGACTTTTTTCCATGTCCTACATTCAGGACCGCCGCGACAGTCCCACCGAATCGCGCCGCGGAATCTACAACACCATTGACGCGGGTATCGCGCTGCCGCAATTCGGCTCGCAAACGGACTATACGCGCCTGGTATTCCGCAACTCCACTTATCACCCGCTCAGCCGCGACGTGGTGCTCGCGCGCAGTCTGCAATTCGGTTACATTCAGCGCTTGGCGGGACTCCCCGAAATCCCCCTTAGTGAACGCTTCTTCGCGGGCGGATCTTCCTCCCAGCGCGCCTTTCCCGACAACCAAGCCGGGCCGCGCGACACCGAGACCGGATTTCCCTTGGGCGGCAACGCCTTCTTATTCCACTCCACGGAGTTACGCTTCCCACTCATAGGGAATAATGTAGGGGGAGTGCTGTTCCACGACATGGGGAACGTCTATTCGAGCATCGACCAGGTTAGTTTTCGTTACCATCAGGGCTCTTATCAGGATTTCAACTATATGGTGCATGCCGTAGGATTCGGCATCCGTTACCGCACGCCCGTCGGTCCCGTTCGCATCGATCTCAGCTATAGCCCCAATTCGCCGCGCTTTAACGGATTTAGCGGAACACGCGATCAGTTGCTGCAGTGCGATCCCAACCATCCGGAGACCAATCCTTCCTTTTGCGTGGCCGTGCCGCAGCGCATCAATGTATTCCAATTCCACTTCTCCCTGGGGCAGACCTTCTGATGCCTGCACGCTTCTCCATTGCGGTGCTCGCGATGTTCGCCGCCATCGGCGCGCACGGCGAGACGCTTGACCGCATTGCCGCCACTGTGGGTCGGCATGTCATCTCCGAACGCGATGTCTTGCAGGACCTCCGCATCGCTGCATTCCTGGATAACAAGCCCGCCGAACTCAGCGGAGAACAGAAGCGCAAAGCGGCCGACCGTCTCATCGACCGGTATCTGGTCCTGGAGGATGCTGCCTTGACCCGAGCAGCCCTCCCCACGGCTGCCGATGCCGCTGCCATGCTGGCGCCGGTGAAAGCTCGTTATGGTTCTGAGCGGGAATACCGGGGCGCGCTTGCTCAGGCCGGGATCGCCGAGGAAGAGTTGTCGGAACACCTCCTCGGCGGCCTGCGCATGCTGCGCTACACCGACCTTCGCTTCCGTCCCGAAGTGCAGCTTTCCGAGGACCAACTGCGGGCCTACTACACTAAGCTGGCGCCGGCGCAGACTTTCGAGGCGAGCCGCAACGACATCGAGAAGCTGCTTACCGACCAGCAGACCATGCAGGCGCTCGACCGCTGGCTGGGCATGACCCGCAGTGAGACCGCGATTCTCTACCGCGAGGCCGTTTTCAAATGAGGGTGTCTAGACAATGACGCGTGCCCGCCATCTAACTCGCCAATGTCTGGTCGCCGCCGCCATCCTGCTGTTGGTTTGTGCCGCCGCCGGACTGCTGGTCGTGCGTAGCGGCTGGTTCCGCGAGCTAGTGCGCCAGAGGATCGTGACGGAAGTGGAATCGGCGACCGGCGGACGAGTGGAAGTCGGCAACTTTTCCTTCAAATGGGAGACGTTAACCGCGAAAATATCTCCCTTCGTGCTGCATGGAACGGAACCGGCCTCCGAACCCCCGCTGCTGCGCGTCGAATCCGTCAGCGTGGGGCTGCGTGTCATTTCCATGCTGGAGCGCAAATTCGATCTCTCATCCGTTACCGTGGAGCAGCCGCGGCTGCGCGTCGTGATCTATCCAGACGGATCCAATAATCTGCCAACGCCCGCCGGACGCGGCAACGGCAAGAACTGGGCACAAAATTTGGTGGATTTGGCCGTCCGCCGGTATGCGGTGACTGGCGGTGTCGCCGAGATTGATCTGCGCCAGATTCCGCTCAATTTCAGCGGCGAAGACCTGCGCCTGCAAATGACCCGCGATCCGGTAGCTGCCCGCTACCGGGGCGACATCGCCTCGCGGCATGTGCGAGTAGCCTCGAACGTAATGGCTCCGGCCGAAGCCGACCTGGCTGCCGCTTTCACTCTGGACGCCACGCGCTTGACACTGTCTCCCGTACGCCTTACCGTGGGCGGATCGAACATCACCTTGGCGGGCGCACTTACCAATCTGCGCGCGCCGCAAGGTACCTTCAAAGCCAACGCCGCCATCGCCGTTCGTGACGCTGTGTCGTTGTTTGCGCTGCCGGTCGCCCCGACAGGCACTGCTGATTTCGCCGGCGATCTGGGAGTCTCATTTGCCGGCGGCTTCGACTACACCGTCACTGGGACCATCGATGGCCGTGGATTGGGATACGCCTACGACCGCCTGCGCATTCAGAACGCCACCGCCAACGCCGCTTTGCAGCTTAATCCGGAGCGCCTTACCTTGCGCGGACTTAGGGCAACCGCACTTGGCGCGAATATCACAGGCCAGGCCGATCTTGCACGCTGGAAAGACTTCCATTTTGAAGGAAAATTCGATGGGATGAGTGTGCGCGATGCGGCTGCCGTGCTCACGCCTCGCCCCGTCGCCTGGAATGGAACTCTCGCCGGAACGCTGGAAGTTGACGCCGTTGCGGGAGAAGGCAACGCCAAGGTGCACACCGCAGCGTCGATAACCCCCGCCGCGGACGGCATACCCCTCACAGGCCAGCTCGATCTTCGCTACGATCAGCGGGCGGAAACAGTAAACTTTGGCGAATCGCGCATCGCGACGCCCTCCACCAGCTTGATCTTGTCCGGGACCTTGGGCCAGCATCTCGATGTCCGCGGCCGCTCGACCAATTTGGATAATATTCTGCCCGCCCTTTCCATGCTCAGCGACAATGCGCCCGCCAGTTTGCCGCTCAAGCTCGATCCGGCAAAGCAAGGCGAGGCAGCACTGGTGGGCGTCGTGAGCGGGCCCCTGGCCGCTTCTCAATTTCAAGGACAAGTCACACTCACGAACGCCAGTTTTCAGGGCCACTCCCTCGATCGTTTTACCGCCGATGTGATGGCGTCGCGCCAAAGCATCGCGCTTCGCCGTCTGGCGCTCTCCCGCGGCCAGATTGAAATCGCGGGCGACGCCGTAGTCGGTTCTAGCAATGACAACTTTCTGGATGGTCCTCTCACGGCGCAGCTCAACGTCAAAAACCTGCCGGTGGGGCCCATGGCGAGGGAATTTGGAATTTCCGGCGTTGCCGATGCCGACGCCGTAGCCTCCGCCACCGTGCATGTCACCGGGACAGCACGCCGCCCGGAAGCCGAGATTGCCCTCGACGCCACGGGCGCCGTGGCCCTGGGAGAAAGCATTGACCGGCTGCGCGCGAACATTCACTATGGCGCCCAGTCTCTGATTGTGACCAACGGACAAGCCGATATCGGCACGGGCAAGCTGTTTTTCTCCGGATCCTACGCGCACGCGAATGGCGATCTGCGCAACGGTGACCTGCGTGCTGAGGTGACCGCGCAGGCCGTCACTGCAGCGCGCATCGCGGCCCTGCATCAGCTTGAGCCCGGAGCGGAAGCTCGCCTCGACGGCAAGGCCTCTATTCAGGTGCGCGTTGAACAGGGAGCTCTGCTGCCGCGCTCCGTGAGCGGCGAAGTCTCTGCGCGCGGCGTCGCCCTGGACAAGCAGACGCTGGGTGACCTGACCCTGACTGCCGCCACTACCGCCAATGAGGTGACTCTTCAGGCCAAAGCTCAGGTGCACGGTACGGTTTTTGAAGGGCAAGGCAAGTGGCGCCTCGAAGGCGATTACCCAGGCTCCGGCACCCTGCACTTCTCGCGGCTGACCGTGGCGGCGCTGCATGACTTGGTGATGTTGCGCGGAACGCCCGCTCAAAAAGCGGCCCTGCCTCCGTTCGAGGGGTTCCTGGAAGGGGGCGCTAGCTTTAAGGTAGCTCTGCGGACACCGCGCAGCTTCACCGCGGAGGTTAAGGTCGACACTTTGCAACTCAACGCCCGGCAAGAGCAGGCTCTCCGGTTGGACGTGCAAACGCAGGACGTCCAAATTCGCAATACGCAGCCCATCCTGCTCACCATCTCCGCTAATGAGGCTCGCGTTGCTTCGGCGCACTTTACCGCGCGCGAAACCAACCTTGAAGTCACCGGTGTGATTCCCTTTCGCGAAACCGGCGGTGCAAACCTCGCTGTCAAGGGCACTGTGAATCTGGCCATTTTGCAGCTGCTCAATCCCGACCTGCTCGCGCGCGGAACCGCCAACGTCAATGCCACTGTCCGTGGATCGCTGCGCGATCCCCAGATGAACGGCCGTCTGGAGTTCGCCAAGGCCTCTCTCTATATGACTGACGTTCCGAATGGCGTCGACAACGCGAGCGGAGCGATTCTCTTCGATCGCAATCGTGCCACCATCGAAAGTCTCACTGCCGAGACTGGCGGCGGCCACGTTGCCTTCCGTGGTTTCTTGGAATTTGGCGATGCCTTGATCTACCGCCTGCAGGCCGATGTGCGTCAGGTCCGCGTACGCTATCCCGAAGATGTGAGTCTCACCGCCAACGCGCAGTTGGCGCTCAACGGAACCTCGGAGGCCAGCACACTCTCCGGTATTGTGACGCTCAACCGCGCGGCAATCAGTCCCGGTGTGGATCTCGCGCGTCTGCTGGCACAGGCGTCGAAGCCCTCGCCCGCGCCGCCCAACCCGAACGACTATCTTCGCGGCATGCGCTTCGATGTTCGCCTCGAAAACGCCCCGCTGTTTGAACTGGAGACTTCCTTGACGCGCAACGTCCAAACCGAAGTGGATCTGCGCCTGCGTGGCACGCCCTTAAGCCCGGCGCTGCTCGGGACCATCACTGTGAATAGCGGCGACATTCAGATCTTTGGGAATCGCTACACCGTGAACCGTGGCGACATTCGCTTCCTCAACCCGGTCAAGATCGAGCCGACTCTCGACCTGGACCTCGAAACCCGCACCCGCGGCATTATCGTCAACGTGACCGTGGCGGGATCGCCGGAGCGCCTGGCTGTCAACTATAGCTCCGATCCGCCCCTGCAATCGAGTGAAATCATCGCGCTGCTCGCGGTGGGGCGCGATCCCACTTCGAATGTCGCAGGAGGGCAGGTGGCAGGCAGCAGTTCGCCCTTTGGCAACGCAGGGGGATTACTAGGAGAAGCCGTCTCTCAGCAACTCTCCAACCGCCTTCAGCGTTTCTTTGGCGCGAGCCGTGTGAAAATTGATCCCACGCTCAGCGGCGTCGACAATCTGCCGGCCGCGCGCTTGACAATCGAACAGCAGATCTCGCGCGACATAAGCCTCACCTACATCACGAACTTGAACCGCACGCAAGAGCAGATTGTGCGTCTTCAGTGGGATTTCAACCGTCAGTGGTCTGCTGTCGCTGTGCGCAATAGCAATGGGCTGTTCGGTGTTGACATTCAATTCCGTACGCGTTTCAAGTAAGCCCGCCCATCATCACCGCTTGGCCGCCAAATTGCACAAAACCTGCATTCCATTTTGATTTGCACCACTTAGCGGGAGCGTAAGGAAAGTTTTCCGAGCCAGCCTGGGAAAATGTTCTTCGAGCGAACAAACTTACTGGGCTCTCGTTTTGCTCGCAGCGATGGACTACAATCGGTTTTTCGGGCGGGCGAGCATTATCTACAGC